>DASQXT010000271.1:0-14364 GCA_035639575.1 Geodermatophilus sp. | reverse complement strand
CGCGTCGTCGGTCGGCTCCGCGGTCTGCTGCTGCTCGTCCACGGGCGGCCAGCCTACGGAGGCCGGGGCCGCCGCCTCCCCGCCGCCCGGCGCGCGCTCCCGGAACTGTCGGTGCCCGCGCCTAGCCTCGGAGGGGTGACGACGACGGCACAGGACTCGGCGCGGCCGGGCGTGGCCCAGGACCCGGCGCGGGCGGGCCTGGTGCAGACCGGGCAGCCCGCGGACGCGGCTGCCTCTCCCCCGGACGCCCCCGTCGCCGCCGCCGGGACGGCCGAGGAGCGGGCCCCGCGCCGCCCCTCGCTGTCCCCGAGCCGAGCGGCCGACTTCAAGACCTGTCCCCTGCTGTACCGGTTCCGCACGATCGACCGGCTGCCCGAGCGCAAGAGCCTGGCCGCGGTCCGCGGCACGCTGGTGCACTCGGTGCTCGAGCGGCTCTACGACCTGCCGGCCCGCCGGCGCACGCCCGAGGCGGCCCGCGAGCTGGTCGCCCCGGCCTGGGAGGAGCTGCGGGCCGACCCGGAGGTCGCCGAGCTGTTCGCCGGGGGCGCCGCTGCTGACGACGGATCCGCCGGGCAGTCCGCGGACGCGCCGTCCCCGGAGGCCCCGTCGCCGGAGGCACCGTCCCTGGAGGCGTGGCTGGCGTCGGCCGGCAAGCTGGTGGAGACCTACTTCACCCTCGAGGACCCGTCGCGGATCGAGCCCCACGGCCGCGAGGAGCTGGTCGAGGTCACCCTGCCCGACGGGCTGCTGCTCCGGGGCTACGTCGACCGGCTCGACGTCGCGCCCAACGGCGCCCTCCGGGTGGTCGACTACAAGACCGGCTCGGTGCCGCGCGAGGCGTTCGAGGGCAAGGCCCTGTTCCAGATGAAGTTCTACGCGCTGGTGCTGTGGCGCACCCGCGGCGTGGTGGCCAGCCAGCTCAAGCTGCTCTACCTGGGCAACGGCGACGCGCTCACCTACGCGCCCGACGAGGCCGAGCTGGTCCGCTTCGAGCGCACGCTGCAGGCGATCTGGGCGGCGATCGAGCGGGCGGTGGCCACCGGCGACTTCCGGCCCAACCGCACGCGGCTGTGCGACTGGTGCGACCACCAGGCGCTGTGCCCGTCGTTCGGGGGCACGCCCCCGCCCTTCCCCGCCGAGGCCGCGGCCGCCGCCGGGTGGCAGACGCTGCCCATCGTCGAGCGCGACTGAGGACGGGCCCCGGCGCCCCACCGGTCGCGAGCCGGGGCGGGGCCGACGACCCTGTCCGGGTCACGGGGCGCCACGGGAGCATCGCCCATGCGCGGATACCGGGCGCCGCGGGCCTTCGACGGTGAGCGCTTCCTCGACGGCGGGGCGCTGGTGCTCGTCGAGGGCGGCGCCATCGTGGGCGTCGAGCCCGCCACCGCGCCGGTCCCCGAGGGCTGCGCGGTCACCGACGTCCCCGGCGGCACGCTGCTGCCCGGGCTGGTCGACACCCACGTGCACCTGTGCGGGGACGGCGGCCCGCGGGCGCTGGAGCAGCTCCCCGAGCTGGACCCCGCGGCGCTCGACGCCGTCGTCACC
This sequence comes from Geodermatophilus sp., assembly GCA_035639575.1. Classification (GTDB taxonomy): domain Bacteria; phylum Actinomycetota; class Actinomycetes; order Mycobacteriales; family Geodermatophilaceae; genus Geodermatophilus. Next base: position 12,819 of record DASQXT010000271.1, on the reverse strand, counting down.
GCCGCCGAGCAGGCGACGCTGCGGGCGGGCGTCACCGCCGTCCGCGACCTCGGCGACCACCACTGGACCGTCCTGGAGCGTGCCGGGCGCGACGGTGCCCGGCCGACCGTCGTCGCCGCCGGGCCGCCGATCACCGCACCGGGCGGGCACTGCGGGTCGATGGGCGGAGAGGCCGCCGGGGTCGGGGCGCTGCGCCGGGCGGTGCGCGAACGGGCCGAGCGCGGCGCCGGCGTCGTCAAGGTCATGGCCAGCGGCGGCGTGCTCACCCCCGGCACCGACCTCACCGCGTGCCAGTTCACCCTCGAGGAGGTGCGCACCGTGGTCGACGAGGCGCACCGGCTCGGGCTGCCGGTGACCGCGCACGCGCACGGCCTGCCCGCGGTGGAGCGCAGCCTCGCGGCCGGCGTCGACGGCATCGAGCACTGCAGCTGCATGACCGGCACGGGGGTGGCCACACCACCGGAGCTCGCCGCCGGGCTGGCCGCGAGCGGCGTGCTGGTGTGCCCGACCCTCGGGCGGGCACCGGGCGTCGACCCGCCGCCGCACGTGCAGGCCCGGTTGGCCGCCGTCGGCGCCACCTTCGAGATGCACCTGCCGCACGTGGCGCGGCTGTCCCGGGCCGGCGTGACGCTGCTCGCCGGGACGGACGCCGGGATCGGCCCGAACAAGCCGCACGGCGGGGTGGTCCACGCGGTGGCCGACCTGGCCGGGCCCTGCGGGGTGCCGCTGGAGGACGCGCTGACCGCGGCGACGGCCCGGGCGGCCCGCGCCTGCGGGCTGGGCGACCGCACGGGGCGGCTGGCGGTCGGGTACGACGCCGACCTGCTGGGCGTCGAGGGGGACGTCCGGGCCGACGTGACCGCCCTGCAGCGGCCGCGGATCGTCGTCGCCCGCGGCCGGGAGGTGCCGCTCTAGGCGCGGGCGTCCACCGTGTCACGGGCGGCCAGCACCTCGGTCAGGTCGGCGAGCCGCACCCCGGCCAGGGTGTCGCGCAGCACGAGACCGGGCGCCGGCGGGAGCGGCTGGAGGGACGGCACGCCGAGCACGGCGGCCCCGGCGGCCAGGCCGGCGGTCGAGCCCGCCACCGAGTCCTCCACGACGACGCACCCGGACGCGTCGACGCCCAGTGCGGCCATCGCCTGCAGGTACGGCGCGGGATCCGGCTTGCGGGCGGGGACCTCGTCGCCGCAGACGGTGGTGTCGAACGGCGGGACGTCGGGGAACGCGCGCCCGATCGCGGCCAGCACGATGTCGGCCAGCCGGCGCGGTGTGGTGGTCACCAGCGCGGTCGGGACGGCGGCGTGCCGGATCTCGTCGAGCAGCTCCCGGGCTCCGGGCCGCCAGTGGATCTCACCGGCGAGCAGCTCGGCCGTGCGGTCCTCCACCCAGCGGGCGTCGGCGCCGAACTCGGCCTCCGTGCGGGTCACCCCGACGTCGGCGTACAGGATCCCCAGCGCCGTCGCCATGCTCGTGCCGACGGTCCGCTCCCGGGCGGCCGCCGACAGCTCACCGCCGAGTTCCCGGGCCAGGGCGAACATCGCCTCGCCCCAGTACTGCTCGGTCTCGACGAGGGTGCCGTCCATGTCGAACAGGACGGCGGCAGGGCTCGTGGGCATGTGACGTTCGATCTTCCTCAGCTGCTCGGCTGTCCCCGTGCACGACGGCTACGCATCGAGGCTGGACACGGCCCGCCCGACGCGGCACGGATGGCCTGCCCGTCGCGGTGCCTCAGGCCCACCCCCGTGGGTGGCCTCGACCTCCAGTGTGCCAGCCGGCGCGACGTCCGACGACCGAGGTCCGGGGAGGAACCCGCGATGTGGTGATCATCACGGCATCGCCGTCTAGAGTCCGCCACCAAGATCATGCGGCGGCGTGGGTTCCCCCGGTGTCCGCTGCGTCGTTCGGACCGCACTCAGGGAGGGCACCAGGTGGCACAGACGTCCAGCAGGGTGGTCGAGGTCAGCAGCCCGGTGGCGAGGTCGGTCTGGCTGGAGGTCCTGCGCGCCGACCCGGGTGCCACCGCCCTGCAGACCCCGGAGTACTTCGATGCGGTGCTCCTCGCCACCGGCGGGCGAGATGTGAGCCGGCTGTACGTCCTCGGCGACGGTCGCCGGCTGGTGCTGCCGCTGGTCCGTCGGCGCTGGTCCGCCGGGCTGCACCTGGATGCGGGCTTCCCCGGCGGCTACGGACACGGTGGCCTGCTGGCCGAGGGCGGTCTGCAGGCCGACGACGTGCGGATCGTCGCTGAGGACCTGAGGGGTCACACCACCAGCGCCCGGATCGGCTTCGCCCACCACACGGCCCCCCGGTGCGCGACCGGACCGATCCCCGGTGTCGTCGCGACGCCCCGGGACGTCGAGGTGGTCGACCTGTCCGTGGGGATGGACCACCTGCGGCAGCGGGTGTTCGAACGAACGGTCCGGCAGAGCCTGCGCAAGGCCGAGCGGGCCGGCGTCCAGGTCGAGTGCGGCACCGGCGGGGAGCTGGTGTCGGAGTTCCACGACCTCTACCTCGCCTGGGTGGAGCGGTGGATCCCCCGGTCCGGGCTGCCTCCCCTGGTGGCCCGGAGAGTGGCGTTGAGGCAGGAGCCGAAGGCGAAGTTCGAGGCGGTGACCCGGGCGATGGGCGACCGCTGCCGGGTCTTCATCGCGCGGCACGAGGGTCGTGCGGTGGCCAGCTGCATCACCTACGTGTACGGCGAGCACGCCATCGGCTGGCGGAGCTACAGCCTCAAGGAACTGGCCGCGCCGGTGGCAGCCAACACGTTCGTCCAGGTCGCCGGCCTCCAGGACGCCGCGGACTCGGGCTGCCGGTGGTTCGACCTGGGGCAGTCCGGCGGGGTCCCCGAGCTGCTGAAGTTCAAGCACTCGTTGGGCGCCCGGACGCGGGAGGCGATCGACCTGCGGATCGAGCCGGCACCGGTGACGGCCCTGCGGGCGGCCAAGGACCGGGTCAAGACCGGTGCGATCGCGCTGGCCGCCCGCCGCTGGTCGACGCCGGCACCGGCTCCCGCCTCGGGCCGTCACTCGTCGTCGGTCCGGTACCCCAGGTTGGGCGAGAGCCAGCGCTCGGCCTCGGCGAGCGTCCAGCCCTTGCGCCGCGCGTAGTCCTCGACCTGGTCGCGGCCGAGCCGCCCCAGGACGAAGTAGCGCGCCTGCGGGTGGGCGAGGTACAGGCCGCTGACGGCGGCGCCGGGCCACATGGCCATGCTCTCGGTGAGCGTGATGCCGGTGGTCGCCTCGACGTCGAGCAGCTCCCAGATGGTGCGCTTCTCGGTGTGCTCCGGGCAGGCCGGGTAGCCCGGCGCCGGACGGATGCCGCGGTACTGCTCGGCGATCAGCGCGTCGTTGTCGAGGTGCTCGTCGGCGGCGTAGCCCCAGAACTCCCGGCGGACCCGCTCGTGCAGCCGCTCGGCGAACGCCTCGGCCAGCCGGTCGGCCAGCGCCTCGAGCATGATCGCGCTGTAGTCGTCGTTGGCCGCCTTGAACTCCCGGACCCGCTCGGCCGAGCCGAGGCCGGCGGTCACCGCGAACGCCCCCACGTGGTCGCGCAGCCCGGTCTCCCTCGGCGCGACGAAGTCGGCCAGCGACTTGCGCGGCGAGCCGTCGCGGCCCTCGGTCTGCTGGCGCAGCTGGTGCAGCGTCGTCCGGACGGCGGTGCGCGACTCGTCGGTGTAGACCTCGATGTCCTCGCCGTCCACCCGGTTGGCGGGGAACAGGCCGAACACGCCCCGGGCCTGCAGCCAGCGCTCCGCGACGATCCGGTCGAGCATCTCCTGCGCGTCCTCGTGGAGCCGCCGCGCCGCCTCGCCGGTCGCCGGGTTGTGCAGGATGTCGGGGAACCGGCCGCGCATCTCCCAGGCGTTGAAGAACGGCTGCCAGTCGATGTACCGGCGCAGCTCCTCGAGCGGGTAGTCGTCGAAGACGCGGGTGAACTGCGTCGCGCCGTGCCGGTGGTCGCAGGCCGCACCCGAGCAGACGTCCCTGGCCTGCTGCAGCAGCATCCGCGGCCGCGGCGGGACGTAGGCCGACCAGTCCAGTGTCGGCGCGGCGGCGCGGGCGGCCGCCAGCGGCAGCAGCGCACGGGTGTCCTGCCGGGCGGCGTGCCGCTCGCGCAGACCGGCGTACTCGGCCTCGACGTCGGCCAGCAGCTTGGGCCGCTGCTCGTTGGACAGCAGCGCGGCCACGACCGGCACCGACCGGGAGGCGTCCTTCACCCAGATGACCGGCCCGTGGTAGCGCGGGGCCACCTTGACCGCGGTGTGCGCGCGCGACGTCGTCGCCCCGCCGATGAGCAGCGGGATGTCGAAGCCCTGCCGCTCCATCTCGGCGGCCAGGGTGCTCATCTCGTCCAGCGACGGCGTGATCAGCCCGGACAGGCCGATGACGTCGGCGCCCTCCTGCTTGGCGGTGTCGAGCACCTGCTGCGCCGGCACCATCACGCCGAGGTCGACCACGTCGTAGTTGTTGCACTGCAGGACGACGCCGACGATGTTCTTGCCGATGTCGTGGACGTCGCCCTTCACGGTGGCCATGACGACCTTGCCGTTGCTGCGCTCGGCGTCCCCCGGCTGCTTCTCGGCCTCGATGAAGGGCACCAGGTAGGCGACGGCCTTCTTCATCACGCGGGCGGACTTCACCACCTGCGGCAGGAACATCTTCCCCTGCCCGAACAGGTCGCCGACGACGTTCATGCCACCCATCAGCGGGCCCTCGATGACCTCGATCGGCCGGCCGCCGCGCGCGGCGATCTGCGCCCGCAGCTCCTCGGTGTCGGCCTCGACGAACCCGTCGAGGCCCTTCACCAGCGCGTGGGTGATGCGCTCCTCGACCGGCAGGGTCCGCCACTCCTCGGAGGCGACCTCCTTCGCGGCGCCGTCCCCGGCGTACTCGGCGGCGATCTCCAGCAGCCGCTCGGTGGCGTCGGGGCGGCGGGCCAGGACGACGTCCTCGATCCGCTCGCGCAGCCGCTCGGGGACCTCGTCGTAGACCTCGAGGGCGCCGGCGTTGACGATGCCCATGTCCATGCCGGCGGCGACGGCGTGGAAGAGGAACACCGCGTGGATGGCCTCGCGGACGCGGTTGTTGCCGCGGAAGGAGAACGAGACGTTGGAGACGCCACCGGAGACCAGCGCGCCGGGCAGGTTCTGCTTGATCCAGCGGGCGGCCTCGATGAAGTCCAGCCCGTAGCGGGCGTGCTCCTCGATACCGGTGGCGACGGCGAAGACGTTGGGGTCGAAGATGACGTCCTCGGCCGGGAAGCCGACCTGCTCGACGAGGATGTCGTAGGCGCGCCGGCAGATCTCCTGCCGCCGCTGCAGCGAGTCGGCCTGGCCCTGCTCGTCGAAGGCCATGACGACGACGGCGGCGCCGTGCTTGCGGCACAGCCGGGCGTGCCGGACGAACTCCTCCTCCCCCGCCTTGAGGGAGATGGAGTTGACGATCGACTTGCCCTGGACGCACTTGAGGCCGGCCTCGATGACCTCCCACTTGGAGGAGTCGACCATCACCGGGACGCGGCAGATGTCGGGCTCGGCGGCGACCAGCTTGAGGAAGCGGTCCATCGCCTGGACGCCGTCGATCATCCCCTCGTCCATGTTGACGTCGATGACCTGCGCGCCGGCCTCCACCTGCTGGCGCGCGACGGCCAGCGCGGTGGGGTAGTCGCCGGCGCGGATGAGGTTGCGGAAGCGGGCCGAGCCGGTGATGTTGGTGCGCTCGCCGACGTTGACGAACAGCGAGTCCTCGTCGACGGTCAGCGGCTCGAGGCCGGACAGCCGTAGTGCGGGGCGGACCTGGGGCGGCGTCCGCGGGGCGCGGCCCTCGACGGCCCTCGCGATCGCGGCGACGTGCGCGGGGGTGGTGCCGCAGCAGCCGCCGACCATGTTCACGAAGCCGGCCTCGGCGAACTCGGCGAGGACCGCCGCGGTCTCCTCCGGCGACTCGTCGTACTCACCGAACGCGTTGGGCAGGCCGGCGTTCGGGTAGCAGGAGACGTACGTGTCGGCGATCCGCGAGAGCTCGGCCAGGTAGGGCCGCATCTCCGCGGCACCCAGGGCGCAGTTGAGGCCGACCAGCAGCGGGCGCACGTGCCGGACGGAGTGCCAGAACGCCTCGGTGACCTGCCCCGACAGCGTCCGCCCGGAGGCGTCGGTGATGGTGCCCGAGACCACCACCGGCCAGCGCCGGCCGCGCTGCTCGAACAGCGTCTCCAGCGCGAAGACGGCCGCCTTGGCGTTGAGCGTGTCGAAGACCGTCTCGACGAGCAGGACGTCGACGCCGCCGTCGACCAGGCCGTCGGCCTGCTCCAGGTAGGCGTCGACCAGTTCGTCGAAGGTGACGTTGCGGGCGCCCGGGTCGTTGACGTCCGGGGAGATGGACGCCGTCCGGCTCGTCGGGCCGAGCGCCCCGGCGACGTAGCGCGGCTTCTCCGGCGTGCGCGCGGTCGCCGCGTCGGCCTCGCGGCGGGCCAGCCGGGCCGCCGCCACGTTGATCTCGTACGCCAGGTCGGACATCGCGTAGTCGCGCAGCGAGATCGAGGTGGCGTTGAAGGTGTTGGTCTCGATGACGTCCGCGCCGGCCTCGAGGTACTCGCGGTGGATGCCCGCGACGAGCTCGGGCTGCGTGAGCACCAGCAGGTCGTTGTTGCCCTGGACGTCGGTGTGCCAGCCGGCGAAGCGCTCGCCGCGGTAGCCGGCCTCGCCGGGCCGGTCGCGCTGGATCGCCGTCCCCATGGCGCCGTCGAGCACGAGGATGCGCCGCCCGAGCACGGCTGTCAGCTCCGCGGTCGCGTCCGGGCGGAGGTCGGGCGACACGTTGCGGGACTGCACCGAGCCAGGGTAGCCGCCCGTCGGGGTGGGCCGGTCGCCCGCGCGGGGGACGGCCGGCCCCGCCGCACGGTCGAGCACCGCGGCCGGGGAGCGCGATCGACGTAGGCTCGCAGGGGTGATCGACCCGAAGTCCACCCCTGAGGACCTGCCCCGGCTCGACGACCCGGTGGTGGTCGTCGCCTTCGAGGGCTGGAACGACGCCGGGGACGCCGCCACCGGGGCGCTGGAGCACCTCGAGCTCATCTGGGACGCCACCCCGCTCGCCGCGCTCGACCCCGAGGACTACTACGACTTCCAGGTCAACCGGCCCACCGTCTCGCTCATCGGCGGGATCAGCCGCCGGATCGAGTGGCCCACCACCCGCATCTCGGTGGCCCGCCCGCCGGGCTCCGGCCGGGACGTCGTCCTGATCCGCGGCATCGAGCCCAACATGCGCTGGCGCGGCTTCTGCGAGGAGCTGATCGAGCTGTGCCAGGAGCTCGACGCGCGCACCGTGGTCGGCCTCGGCGCCCTGCTCGCCGACACCCCGCACACCCGGCCGACCCCGGTCACCGGGTCGGCCTACGACGCCGAGTCGGCCGAGCGGTGGGGTCTGGAGACCTCCCGCTACGAGGGGCCCACCGGGATCCTCGGCGTCTTCCAGGACGCCTGCGTGCAGGCCGGGCTGCCGGCGATCAGCTTCTGGGCCGCCGTCCCGCACTACGTGTCGCAGCCGCCGTCCCCCCGGGCGACGGTCGCGCTGCTGCAGCGGGTCGAGGAGGTCCTGGAGATCACCGTGCCGCTCGGCGCGCTGCCGCAGCAGGCCGACGACTGGGTGAAGACCGTCGACGAGATGGCCAACGAGGACGCCGAGGTCGTCGAGTACGTGCGCTCGCTGGAGGAGCGGGCCACCGAGAGCGACCTGTCCCAGGCCAACGGCGACGAGATCGCCCGCGAGTTCGAGAGGTATCTGCGCCGCCGCGGCGGCACGACCTGAACCGGCCGCCTCCCCGCCGCGAGATCTGCACACTGGTCGCCATCGGCTCCCGTATGGCAGCGGGTGTGCGGATCTCGCGGTCCAGTTGGGGATAACGGTAGTGCGCGGTCGTGCGGCCCCTGGGCGCGACGCCGGGGTTCAGCGGGTCGGCAGCAGCGGGCGCATCCGGTTCGTCGCGTCGGCGTCGAAGAGCCGGTCGTGCGTGGCCAGCGCGAACCGGTCGGTCATCCCGGACACGTAGTCGACGACCTGGGTGACCGGGTCGGCCGAGGTGTCGCGGTAGCTCGCCGGGATCAGCTCGGGGTGGGCCAGGTGGTGGTCGACGAGCCGGCGGGTGACGTCGATGGCCAGCTGCTTCTGGCCCGCCGCGGTCTCCGAGGAGTACACCCGCTCGAACATGAACGCCCGCAGCTCGTGCATGGCCTCCAGCGGCTCGGGCGCCATCACCACCACTCCCCCGTCGGCGAGCGACCCGGCGACGACGGCATCGATCATCGCGCCGACCATCCGGCTGCCCGGGTCGCCGAAGACGGCGCGCGCCCGGGCGGGGAGGTCGCCGACCTGCAGGACCCCGGCGCGGACGGCGTCCAGCGCGTCGTGGGACAGGTAGCCGATGCGGTCGGCGTAGCGCACGCACTCCGCCTCGCGGGTGGTCGGTGGCGGCGTGATCTTCCAGCTGTGCGCCCGGATGCCGTCGCGGACCTCCCAGGTGAGGTTCAGGTGCTCGAGGACCTCGACGATCCGCACGCCCTGGGCGGCGTGGTGCCAGCCGCCGGGGACGTAGGGCTCCAGCGCGTCCTCGCCGATGTGGCCGAACGGCGAGTGGCCCAGGTCGTGGCCGAGCGCGACGGCCTCGGCGAGGGCCTCGTTCAGACCCAGCGCGCGGGCCAGCGAGCGGGCGACCTGGGTGACCTGCAGCGTGTGGGTCAGCCGGGTGACGAAGTGGTCGCCGTCGGGGTTGAGGAAGACCTGCGTCTTGTGCTTGAGCCGGCGGAAGGCCTTGGCGTGCAGGATCCGGTCGCGGTCGCGCTCGAAGGCGGTGCGCAGGGGGTCCTCGGGCTCGGGGACGGCGCGGCCGCGGGTGGCCGTCGAGCGCGCGGCCGCCGGCGCGAGGGCCTCCTCCTCGCGCTCCCGGGCCGCCCGGTCGACCAGGCGGAAGGACCCCTCCCCCATCAGCGCGACCGGAACGCGGGGCCGTTCGTCGCGGGGTCCGGCGCCCGGCCCTCGGTGCGCGGGTCCAGGGTCACGCCGAGCAGCGCGTCGACCGCGTCGGCGACGACCCGCGGGGCGCCGTCCTCGGGGTCGTCGTCCGGCCCGGTCGCCAGGGTCCGCGCGGCCCACGCGTCGACCAGGGCGATGGCGCCGGGGCTGTCGAGGTCGTCGGCGAGCCGCTCGCGCAGCCCGTGCAGCACCGGGGCGGCCGGGGCGCCGGCGTCGCGGGCCACGGCGCGCCGCCAGGTGTCCAGCCGCTGCTCGGCGGTGGCCAGCAGGTCCGGCGTCCAGGCGCGGTCGGTGCGGTAGTGCCCGGCCAGCAGGGCCAGGCGGATGGCCATCGGGTCGACGCCCTCCCCGCGCAGCTTGGAGACGAAGACCAGGTTGCCGCGGCTCTTGCTCATCTTCTCGCCGTCCAGGCCGATCATCGCCGCGTGCACGTACGTGCGGGCGAACGGCTTGGTGGCGGTGAGCGCCTCGGCGTGGACCGCGGAGAACTCGTGGTGCGGGAAGACCAGGTCGCTGCCGCCGCCCTGGACGTCGAAGCCCATCCCGATCGTCTCCAGCGCGATCGTGGCGCACTCGATGTGCCAGCCGGGGCGCCCGGCGATGCCGCGGGGGCCGGGCCAGGAGGGCTCCCCCGGCCGCTCGCCGCGCCACAGCATCGGGTCCAGCCGGTTGCGCTTGCCGGGGCGGTCGGGGTCGCCGCCGCGCTCGGCGGAGTACCGCAGCATGGTCGCCTCGTCGTAGCCGGACTCGCTGCCGAAACCGGGCGCCTGCGCGACGTCGTGGTAGACGTCGCCGGTGCCGTCGTCGAGCACGTAGGCCAGGCCCTCGTCGAGCAGCGTCTCCACGTGGGCCACGATGCGCGGCACCGACTCGACCGCGCCGACGTAGTCGTCCGGCGGCAGCACGCGCAGTGCGGTCATGTCCTCCCGGAACAGCGCGGTCTCGCGCATGCCGAGCACCACCCAGTCCTCGCCGTCCCGCTCGGCCCGCTCGAGCAGCGGGTCGTCGATGTCGGTGACGTTCTGCACGTAGTGCACGGCGTGGCCGGCGTCCCGCCACACCCGGTTGACCAGGTCGAAGGCCAGGTAGGTGGCGGCGTGGCCGAGGTGCGTGGCGTCGTAGGGGGTGATGCCGCAGACGTACATCCGCGCCGTCGTGTCCGGTGAGGTGGCGACCACCTCACCGCGCGCGGTGTCGTGCAGCTTGAGGACCGGACCGGTGCCCGGGAGGGTCGGGAGGAGCGGGGCGGGCCAGGCGAGCACGTACCGAGCCTAGAGGCGGGTACCCAGGCGCCCGCCCGGCCCTCATCCTGTCGGAGGACCGTGGCGCCTCGGGACACGGCACCTCGGGACACGGCGCCCTCGACGACCCGGCGCCACAGCGGGAGGGAGGGTCCGTGGAGCTCGACGAGTACCTGCAGGTGCTGCAGGAGTCCGATGACCGCTTCGCCGGGGCCGCGGCCGAGGCGGTGCTCGCCCGCGGCTGGCGCGCGCCGGTGCCCGGCTGTCCGGGCTGGTCGCTGGCCGACCTGGTCTGGCACCTGGCCGAGGTGCAGCACTTCTGGACCTGGGTGGTGCGCACCCGCGCGAGCGACCCCGGGGCCTACACCGGGCCGGTGCGACGCCCGGACGACGAGCTGCTCGCGTTCGGCCTGGCCCAGTCGGCGGAGCTGGAGACGGTGCTGGCCGGGGCCGACCCGGCCGAGCGGGTGTGGACCTGGGCGCCCCGCCAGGACGTCGCCTTCGTGCTGCGCCGGCAGGCGATGGAGGCGGTCGTGCACACCGCCGACGTCGAGCAGGTGCTCGGCGACGTGCGCCCGATCCGCGCCGACGTCGGCCTGGACGGCCTCGACGAGTGGCTGGAGGTGATGGTCCCCGGCGCGCTGCCGCAGGGCCCGCCGGAGTGCGCGCACCCCGTCGTCCTGCACGCGGTGGACGCCGGCGCCGAGCGGGTGCTGTTCCCGGGCTCCCGGCCGGTCCCGATCGCCCGGCTCACCGGCACCGCCGGCGACCTGCTGCTCGCGGTGTGGCGGCGGGTGCCGCTGGAGGTGCTCACGGTGGACGGCGACGGGTTGCAGGCCGCCGCGATGATCGACCTGGTGCGGCTGGACTGAAGGACCCCCTGCCCCACGCAGGCTCGCGGGGGACCCTGCAGGGGGCAGGCTCACGACCAGGTGGTGGCGTGCCGCTCGAAGTCCTCGCCGGTCTGGACGCCGACGACGCAGAAGACCATCCCGGCGGGGTCCTCCATCTGCCAGAAGCCGCCCATGTCGGCGATCCGCCGCGCCCCCAGGGCCTCCAGCCGGGCCACCTCCGCCTCCACGTCGTCGGTCTCCACGTCGACGTGCCAGCGGGGCGGCGTCCCGGTGCCGGTGCGCTGGACCTCGAGGTGGAACCCGCCGGCGAACGAGCCCAGTGACGACCAGTCCTCGTCCGAGGGGTCCGGGGCCACGGCAGAACCGGTGGCGGCGGACCAGAAGGCCCGGCCGGCGTCGTGCAGCTCGGGCGGCAGGTCCAGCATGAGGACCGCCAGGCGGGATCGGTGCATGGCGGGGATGCTGCCGCAGCGAGTGCGACGACGTCGTGGCGATCAGGCGCCGATCACCACGAGTTCGTCGCACTCGACGCGGACGGGCCGGCCGCGGTGTCGGCCGGTGGGCCCCTCACTCAGAACGGCGGCCAGGGCAGCGCGGGCCAGTCGCCGCTGGGCCGGGGGTGCCGGCCGGTGCGCAGCAGCTCGGCGACCCGCTGCTGGGTGCGCCGCACCTCGCGCCGGGTCAGGTGCTCGTGCAGCTGGTCACCGAGGTCGCCCATCAGGTCGCCGGTGAGCTTCTCCAGCACCTCGATCGCCTCGGCCGGCAGCGGCTGCCCGGCCCAGCGCCACAGCAGGGTGCGCAGCTTGGGGTCGACGGAGAAGCAGATGCCGTGGTCGACGCCGTACACGTGCCCGTCGGAGGTCGGGATGATGTGCCCGCCCTTGCGGTCGGCGTTGTTGACGACGGCGTCGAAGACCGCCATGCGCCGCAGCCCGGGGTCGTCGGAGCGGACGAAGGCGGCGAGGTCGACGTCGGGGTCGCCGTCGATCCACAGCTGCACCATGCCCGGCCCGAACGGCCCGTCGCGCAGCACGGTCGGCGGCACGACCCGCCAGCCGGTCGCCTCGCTGACCAGGGCCGCGGACACCTCCCGCCCGGCGAGGGTGCCGTCGGGGAAGTCCCACAGCGGCCGCTCGCCGGCGACCGGCTTGTAGACGCACTCGGCCTCGAGCTCGCCGGTGCGGATGTAGCCGACGAGCGTGACGTTGCTGGCGTCCAGCATCCGGCCCTCGAGGTCGATCTCGCCGGTGAGCAGCAGGGCGCGGGCCTCGGCGTCGTCGGCGGGGGCACGCAGGCCCGCGGCCGGGTCGGCGGGGCGCTCGGTCATCGGGGCGGCCGGGTCGCGCTCAGCGGCGGTAGCCGTTCTGCCGCGGGCACACGTGCCCCGCGGGGTCCAGCGGGAGGGAGCACAGCGGGCAGGCGGGGCGGCCGGCGGCCACGACCCGGCGGGCCCGGACGACGAAGGCGCGGGCGGCGGCCGGGGTGATGGTCACCCGCAGCGCGTCGGGCCCCTCGTCGCTGTCGGAGAGGATGGCCTCCTCGTCGATCGGCTCGTCGGTCGCGGCGACGGCCTCCACGACGACGGTCGCGGCCTCGCCGTCCCAGGCCAGGCCCATGGCGGCGACCCGGAACTCCTCGTCGACCGGCGCGATCAGCGGGTCCAGGTCGTCGACGTCGGCCTCGGCGGGGATGACCGTG
>DASQXT010000270.1:0-21785 GCA_035639575.1 Geodermatophilus sp. | reverse complement strand
CCGGACCTCGAGGTCATCGTGTGCGACGACGGCTCCACGGACGCGACCTCGGAGATCGCCCGCCGGTACCCGTTCGTCGTGCTGGCCCTCCCGCACGGCGGCCTGTCCGCCGCGCGCAACGCCGGGGCCGAGGCGGCGTCGGGCGAGTACGTCGCCTACCTCGACGCCGACGCGCAGTGCCACCCCGACTGGCCCTACCAGCTCGTGCTCTCCATGGAGGACGAGGGCGTGGTCGGCACGGGAGGGCCCAACCTCCCCGTGCCGGGGGTCGGCTTCGTCGAGCGGGTGGTCGCGGTCTGTCCGGGCGGGCCGGTGGAGGTGCTCGTCGCCGACGACCGGGCCGAGCACGTCCCGGGGTGCAACACGGCCTTCCGCCGGGATGCGCTGCTCGCCGTCGGCGCTTTCGACGCGTCCTTCACCTCCGCCGGTGACGACGTCGACGTCTGCTGGAGGCTGCTCGACGCCGGCGGGACGATCGCCTTCGCCCCCGCGGCCCAGGTGCGCCACCACCGGCGGGCCACGGTCCGCGGTTACCTGCGCCAACAGCGGAACTACGGCCGGTCGGAGCGCATGGTCGCCTCCCGCCACGCGCACCGGTTCAATAGGCTGGGTCAGGCGCGCTGGGCCGGCTCGGTCTACGGCGGCCTGCGGGTGCTGCCGGCCGTGCTGCGTCCCGTCGTCTACCACGGCCCGCTCGGCGGTGCGCCCTACCAGACGGCCATCGCCTCGCGTGCGGCGGCAGCGCTCGGTTGGTCCGCCGCCCTGCTCCCCCTCACGGTCCCCGTCCTCCTGCTCGGCGCGGGCCTGGCGCTGGTGTCGCCGTGGTGGCTCGCCCTCTCGGCCGGGGCGCTCGCCTGCTTCGCCGGCTACGTCGGCGTGGTCGCCGTGGCGGCCCGGCCGCCGCGGGGCGAAGCACGGCCGCAGCGCTGGCGGGCACTGGTCACCTGCCTCCACGTCGCCCAGCCGCTGGTGCGGGCCTGGGGGCGGCTGCTGGGACCCGGCTTGCCGCCGATGCCGCCACCGGCCCCGCCGTCCTGGACCGGGGACCGGCTGGCGTGGTTGACCTCCCTGGAACGCGAGCTGTCCAGGCGGCGGTGCACGGTCCGCTTCGCCGGCCCCCTCGACGCTTGGGACCTCGTGGTCAGCTGCACCGCGGTGCTGTGCGTCCGGGTCCGGACGGCGGTGCAGTGGAGGTGGACGCCGGTGGTCCGCGTCCGGCTGGTGATCCGGCCGTCGCGGCTCCTCGGCCTGCTCGTCGTCGCCGCGCTGCTCGTCGGCTCCGGGCTGCCGCCGCTGTGGGTGGCGGTCGCCGCGGTCACGGTGCTCGCGGTCGAGGCGGCGGTCGTGCTCCGCCGGGTCCACGACTGCGTGGCCCGCACCACCGCGACCGCGCGCGTCCAGGGATAGGGGTCAGGTGGCTCCCGGCCGTCATCGGCGGACCACGCCCCACCGCGTGCTGCTGCGCTACGCGCGGCAGGACGCGCGTGGCTGGGCGACCGTCTTCGTCGTCACGCTGCTCTCCACCGGCGCCTCGCTGTTGACGCCCTGGCCGACGAAGGTCCTGGTCGACCAGGTCCTCGGCGACCGCCCGCGGTCCGGGCTGACCGCGGTGCTGCCCGGCGCGGACACCAGCGCGGGCCTGCTGGGCTACGTCGTCGCCGCCACCCTGCTGCTGTTCGCGCTGGCCAGTGCGCTCGACGTCGCGCTGACCTTCCTGTGGGTGCGGATCGGGCAGGGCATGGTGTGGCGACACAGCGGGGACGTCTTCGCCGCGGTCCACCGTCGGGCACTGGCGTTCCACCAGGGACACGACGTCGGCGACACCATGCAGCGGATCACCGGGGACTGCTGGGCGGTGCACACCGTCGTCGACGCCCTGCTCTTCTCGCCGCTGCACCACCTGCTGCTGTTCACCGGCATGGTGGTGCTGCTGTGGCGACTGGATCCGGAGCTCACCGCCGTCGCGCTCGCCGTCGTGCCCGTGGTGACCTGGGCCTCGCTCGTGCTCGGCGGCCGGGTCCGGCGGGCCGGTGAGGTCCGCCGGGTCGTCCTGGGTCAGCTGCAGGCGCTGGTGCACCAGAGCCTCAGCGGTCTGACCGTCGTGCAGGCGTTCGGCCAGGAGGACCGGGTGCACGCCCGGTTCGTCGACCTCAGCACCCGGGCGGTCGCGGCCGGGCGGCGGACGGCGCTCGTGGGCAGCCTGGACGAGCTCCTCGTCGGGCTGGTCACCACGGGTGGCCGAGGGGTCGTCCTCCTCCTCGGCGCCTCGCGGGTCCTCTCCGGTGAGCTGAGCGTCGGCTCGCTGCTCGTCTTCCTCGCCTACCTCGGCACCCTGCAGGCCACGCTCTCCTCCTTCGCCGGGCTCTACGTCGCCCTGCAGGGCGTCCGGCCGCAGATCGACCGGGTGGTGGAGGTGCTGGACGGCCCACCGGAGCTGGTCGACGGACCGCGGGTCCTGGAGGGCCGAGCGGTCGGGCACGTGGCGCTGGACGGCGTCGTCTTCGGTCACGAACCGGGGCGCCCGGTGCTGCGCGGGGTGTCGTTCGAGGCACGGCCGGGGGAACTGACGGCGCTGGTGGGGGCGACCGGTGCGGGCAAGAGCACCATCTCGGGCCTGGTGGTGCGGTTCTTCGACCCCGACCGTGGCCGGGTCACCCTCGACGGGCTCGATCTGCGGGACCTCCGGGTGGACAGCGTGCGCGCGCAGGTGGCGCTGGTGTCGCAGGAGTCGTTCCTGTTCCCCGTGTCGATCGCGGACAACATCGCCTACGGGCGACCGGGGGCATCCCGGCAGGAGGTCGTGGCCGCGGCCCGGACGGCGGAGGCACACGAGTTCATCACCGGCCTGCCCGATGGATACGACACGGTGGTCGGTGTGCGGGGGGCGACGCTGTCCGGGGGGCAGCGCCAGCGCGTGGCGATCGCGCGGGCGGTGCTGCAGGACGCGCCGGTGGTGCTGCTCGACGAGCCGACCAGCGCGCTGGACGCGCAGACGGAGGCCTCGCTCCTCGGGTCGTTGGACCGGTTGACGGCCGGGCGGACGACGATCGTGATCGCGCACCGGCTGTCCACCATCCGGAAGGCCGACCGCATCGTCGTGCTCGGCGACGGCCGGGTGGTCGAGGTCGGCACCCACGACGAGCTCAGGGCCGCCGGCGGTCGCTACGCCACCATGCTCCGCCTGCAGGAGGACGACGCCGCCGCGGTGACCGCGCGGACCCGATCGGCACCGTCGCCGTCCACGGACCCGGCGCCTCCTCTGCGCCCCGTCCCGGACCTGCGGGACCTCGGCTCCCCGTCGCTGGAGCCGGCGGGGGCCGGCCGTGGCTGAGCCCGGTCCCCGGACCGCCCGGATGACGCCCCGGTACCTGCGGCTGCTGCGCTACGCCGGACACCGCCGGCTCGCGTTGTCCGGCGTCGGGACGACGATGCTGCTCGGCGCCGGGATGAGACTGCTGGAACCGTGGCCGATGGCGATCGTCGTCGACAGCGTCCTGGGCACCGAGCCGCTCCCGCACGCCGCGGCCACCGCCTTCCGGGCCCTGCCCGGCGACGAGTCGCGACAGGCCCTCCTGCTGTGGGCCGTCCTCGCCACGGTGGTGGTCTTCTTCCTCGGCTGGGCGCTGTCCCTGGCCACCAAGCTGACCAGCATCAGCTGCGGCGAGCGCATCCAGTACGACCTGGCCGCCGACGTGCTCCGTCACCTGCAGCGCCTCTCGCTGCGCTACCACGCCCGCCAGGGCACCGGGGACCTGATCCGCCGGGTGAGCGTGGACACCGGTTGCGTGGCCACCATCGTGCGCGACGGCCTGCTGCCCGTGGTCGCCTCCGTGGTCAGCCTCGTCTCGGTGTTCGCGGTGGTGCTGCGGCTCGATGCCGTGCTCACCCTGCTGTCCCTGGGCGTGCTCCCGCTGCTGGTGTTCGGGGTGCGCCGCTACTCGGCTCCCATGGCGGACCGCGACCACGAGCAGCAGGAGGCCGAGGGCCGGCTGTACGAGGTGGTCGAGGAATCGCTGTCGGGTGTGTCGACCGTGCAGGCCTCCGGGGGCCAGCGCCGCGAGGAGAGCCGGTTCCGGCAGGTGACGGACGCGATCATGCGCGCGACGCTCGCCACGACCGGGGCGCAGTTCCGCTTCAAGATCTGGGTGGGGACGGCGACGGCGCTGGGCACCGCCGCCGTGACCTACGCCGGAGCTCGCCGGGCGCTCTCCGGCGAGCTGTCGGTCGGGGAGATCCTGGTGTTCCTCTCCTACCTCGCCGGGCTCTACGGCCCGGTCCAGTCGCTCGTGTACACCTCATCCGCCGTGCAGGGATCGGCCGGCAGCGTCCTCAGGGTGGTGGAGGTCCTCGACGCGGCGCCCGACGTGGTCGACGGGCCGCACGTCCTGGACGGCCGGGCGGCCGGTCACCTGCGGCTCGAGGGCGTCCGGTTCGCCTACCAGCCGGAGCGGCCGGTCCTGCGCCAGGTCTCCTTCGAGGCACGGCCGGGCGAGGTGGTCGCGCTCGTCGGTGCCAGCGGCGGGGGCAAGAGCACGGTGGCCGGCCTCGTCATGCGCTTCTTCGACCCCGACGCCGGGCGGGTGACGCTCGACGGCCGCGACCTGCGCGAGCTGAGCCTCGACAGCGTGCGGTCGCAGGTGGCACTCGTCCTCCAGGAGTCGGTCCTCTTCCCGGCATCGATCGCGGACAACATCGCCTACGGACGACCCGAGGCCACGCGAGCGGACGTCGTCGCAGCGGCGCAGGCCGCTCATGCCGATGAGTTCATCCGTCTGCTGCCCCACGGCTACGAGACGGTCGTCGGTGAGCGCGGAGCCACGCTGTCGGGTGGTCAGCGACAGCAGATCGCCATCGCCCGAGCGCTGCTGAAGGACGCGCCGGTCCTCGTCCTCGACGAACCGACGTCCGCGCTGGACGCCGCCACCGAGTCGTCGCTGCTGGCCGCGCTGGACGAGCTGACGGCCGGGCGGACGACCCTGGTGATCGCCCACCGGCTCTCGACGATCCGCCGTGCGGACCGGGTCGTCGTGCTGGACCACGGACGCGTCGTCGCCGTCGGTCCGCCTGCCGACCTGCGCGCACCCGGGAGCGCCCCCGCCGGCTCGGCCTCGGGACCAGGAGTCGGGTCGGGATGCGGATAGTCCTCGCAGGCATCGCCGGCCGGCACCCGTACGGCGGGGTGTCCTGGTGCTCGCTGATGTACCTCCTGGGCCTGCGTGACCTGGGGCACGACGTGTGGTACGTCGAGGACACCGGCGAGTGCGGCTTCGACCCCGTGGTCAACGGCCTGGCCAAGGACCCCGCCTACGCCCTGTCCAACATCACGGCCACCCTGCACCCCCACGGCTTCGCCGACCGGTGGTCCTACGTCGACTACACGGGCACCCACCACGGGCTCAGCGAGTCCCGCGTCACCGAGGTGTGCCGTTCGGCCGACGTCTTCCTCAACCTCTCGGGCGGGTCCTCGTTCTGGCGCGAGCACTACGCGCAGATCCCGTACCGGGCGTTCATCGACACCGACCCCGCGTTCACCCAACTCGTGATCGCCGCGGGTCCGCCGTGGCGCCACGAGTTCTTCACCGGCTTCACGCACCTGTTCACCTTCGGCTCGAACATCGGGACGGAGGCCTGCCCGGTGCCGACGGGCGGGTTGCGCTGGATGCACACGTGGCAACCGGTCCACCTCCCGTCCTGGCCGGTGCAGACCGCGCCCCCCGCTCGCGGACTGTCCACGGTCATGACGTGGCGGATCGACAGCTTCCCGGGCATCGGCGGGAACAAGGACGTCGAGTGGGCCGAGGTGGTCGATCTGCCGTCCAGGACCGGCACACCCATGGAACTGGCCCTGACCGGACCGGCGGAGATGTTGGCCTCGCACGGTTGGCGCTGCCGCCCCGCCCTGGAGGTGTCGTCCACGCCCGACGCCTACCGCCGCTACATCCAGGGCTCCCTCGGGGAGTTCAGCGTCGCGAAACACACGTACGTCCGCACGAACAGCGGTTGGTTCAGCGACCGGACGGAGTGCTATCTGGCGAGCGGCCGGCCGGCGATCGTCCAGGACACCGGGTTCAGCGCGCACCTGCCGGTCGGCGAGGGGCTGATGGCGTTCTCCTCGCCGGACGAGGCCGTTGCGGCCGTCTCCGGTGCTCTCGGCGCGGACTACCCCAGGCACTGCGCTGCCGCCCGGGCCGTCGCGGAGTCCTGCTTCGCGTCGGACGTGGTGCTGCCGGCGCTCCTCGAGCGCATGACGGCCGGCCGACCCCGGTCCTCCGGCAGCAGGTCGTGATGCGGTCACACCTGGCGTCCGGGCGCTGGAGACGGGGATCGAAGGTGGGCTGTCGGACGCCGACCTCGCCGTCGTCAAGCGATGGCTCGTCGCAGCAGCCCAGAGCGCCGAACACGCCGCCACCAGTGGCCCTCGCCGGGCGGTCCCCCGGTGACCGGCCGGACGCACCAGTAAGGCGCGGGGCAGGCCCTCGCCACAGCGGCCCGGCGCGTGCGGTCGTGGCCGCGGGGCCCGGATCCGCTGGCAGGATCCTCGGCAGGGAGGGATCCGTCATGCCGAGCTCCGACCGGACCTGGGTCCTCGACGAGGACGAGGCGCTCGAACTGCTCGCCTACCTTGTCACCGCCGCGCGCACGCAGGTCGACGAGGCTGCGGAGTACGGGCCGCTGCGGCTGCTGACCGCCGCCCATCGGCTCGCCGACCGGATCGCGCCGCGGTCCTCCGAGGGGACCGCCGCCTTCATCGCCGGCCCGCTGGACCAGGTGCCCGAGCTCGCCGTCCCACGTGCGGACCGGGAGGGGTACGCCGGCCGCCTCGACGACCTCTGCCGGGCGCTCGCCGCGCACCTGACCGCCCGGTGGGCACCCGATCGGTCGGGGTCGGCGTGACCGCCGACGCCCGGGACCGGGGCGCGGCGGTGCTCGAGGCCATCCGCAGCCGCCGGGTGGTGCGCGCGATGACGGCGGAGCCGGTCGACCGCGCGACGCTCGAGACCGTCCTCGACGCCGCCCGGTGGGCGCCGACCGCAGGCAACCGGCACCTGCAGAGGTTCGTCGTCACCGACGACGCCGGCGTCCTCCGGGTGCTGCGCGCGGTCTCCCCCGGCATGCTGCAGCGGCCGGCCGCGGCGATCACCATCTGCACCGACCGCCGGCTGGCGGCCGACTACGGCTTCCCGCCCGACGCGCCCGGTCTGTTCGTCGACGTCGGGACGGCGATGGCGACGATCCTGCTCGCCGCGCACGCGCTCGGGGTCGGAGCCGGGCCGGTGACCTCCTTCAGCCGCGCCGCGGTCGCCGAGGTCCTGCGCCTGCCGGACTCGTGGCGGCCGGAGCTCATCGTGTGCCTGGGCCATCCGGGGCCCGGTGGCCCGGCACCGATGCGCGGCCGACCCGGCCTCACCTGGCGCGACCTCACCCGGTGGGTCCCCTCCGACCGGCCTCGCCCGGCCGGGCCGGCGCCCTCCCCGCGGGCGCGCTGAAGCGCACCGCCCCGAGCCACGGTGAGGTGGGCCCTGCCGCACCGACACGACCCTGTCGGGCCAGCTCTCACCGGTGTCCCGCGCCGGACTCCCGACCCGGTTCGTCCTGACCGCTCCCCGTCCCGGCGCAGGTCCCACCATCGCCCGACCCGGCCGGCGGAGGTGGTCCCAGGGCGCGGCCGAGGCCGGCCAGGTCGTCGGCCATCGTCAGCAACCACCCCCAGGTGTCGAGCATCCGCAGCGCGTCGTCCGGGGCTGCGGCGAGCGCGTCGCGGGGAACCGGGTCCACCCGCACCACCGGGCGAGCCGTGGGCACCCGGCCGACCCCGACGGCGGCTGCGGCCTCGCGGTAGCCGCCGGCGACGTCCGCGGCCGTGGTCCGCAGCTGGGCGGCCAGGCGTGGCCACGGCGGCGGTGCGGCGGCGGGGTAGCGCGACCGCAGGGTCCGGGAGAAGGCGTCGATGCGGTGCACCACGCCCAGCACGGCCAGCCAGTCCACCCGCGGGGCCGACCGGGTCGGTTCGGACCGGAACTGCGCGTAGGTCTGGTCGAGCAGTGCGGACAGCCGGCCGAGCGGGGTCGGGTGCGCCGGTCCCGCCCCGGTCAGCTGGTCGACGACCGCCACCACCTCCGCCGCACCCGCCCGCAGGCTCTCCCCCGCGGCCCGGGTCAGCTCCCCGCCGCCTCCACGCGGCCACACCGCCGCGCCGATCAGGATGCCGACGAGGCCGCCGACGAGGACGTCCTCGAGGCGGACCTCGGCGAGGCGCCAGGTCACCCGGCCCACCTGGGCGAACAGCAGGGCGACGACGACGGTGAACCCGGCCTGCCCCGCCGCCACCCCGAAGAGGGGGCCCGCCGCCAGGCCCACCACCATCAGCGCCGGCAACGCCCAGGCGTAGAACTCGACGTCCTCCCCGACGAGGAACAGCACCGCCCCGGTGACGAGCGCGCCGACGGCGGTGCCCGCGGCGGCCCGGACCAGCACCGAGCGACCGGCGACCGCGCTGGTCCGCATGAGGCTCAGCGTGGCCAGCAGCACCCAGAAGCCGTGCGAGAGGTCGAGGACCCCGGCGACGGTGCGGGCCACGGCGAGGCCGAGCGCCAGTCGCACGGCGTTCTGCAGGTACACCGACCGCGGTGTCAGGTGCATGCGCAGCCGCTGCCACCACAGCCGGCCGGGAGAGGCGGTGAGGAACCAGAGCTCCGCGGGGACGGCCGCCGGGGCGGGTGCACCGACGGCGCCGCGGACGGTCAGCACCAGGCTGCGGGCGGCCTCCGCGACGGCGACGGCGCTGACGCCGGCCCGCAGGACCGATGGCTCGGCACCGTCCAGCAACTGGTCCCTGCGTCGCTCGCGATGGGCGGCGAGCGCGGCCTGGAGCCGGTCGGTCGACGGCGGGGGCCCGGTCCCGAGCAGGGCCTCCCGGGACTCGGCCAGGGCGCTCCCCACGGCGTCCAGCAGCTGCACGGTCGCCGCCCGGGTGTGCTGCCGGCCGGAGGGTCGCGTGTCGGCGAGCGCGCCCAGGCGCCCGGAGACGACCCGGATCGCCGCCGCAGCCCGGATGAGGCACCGGTCGCGGACGCCGGGCCCGAGCGGCCGCTCGGCGATCGGCACCGTGCTCGACCGCAGGCTCTCCGCGGCGTCCGCGGCGGCGGCCCGGAGCGCGGCGGATCCCCTGTCCCCGCCGTCGCGCAGCTCGCGGCCCAGCACCCGCGCGTAGGCCGCCACCCGCCCGGCGGCGTCGGCCACGCGCACAGCCGGGTCCGCCGGCGCGGGGGCCGGCCACAGCACCCGGTCGGCGACGGCCAGGAGCGTGATGCCCAGCCCGACCCCGAGCAGTCGCTGGTCCAGCGTGTCGGGCGCGTACGGCGGGAAGCACGGCAGCACGTAGAACAGCTGCAACCCGTTCACGACGCCGGCCACGCGCGGCCCGCCGACGCCGGCGTAGGCGACGAGGAACCCCACGGCCAGCATGCCGAGGACCGCCGTCCAGGTGCTTCCCGCCAGCAGGGTGCCGAGGGTGACCAGCACACCGGCGACGACGAGGCTGGCGGCGTAGATCCGGGTCCGCTCCGCCGGCGGTCCCGTGACCTCGGACAGGCCGCCCAGGGCGACCGCCGCGAACAGCGCGTAGAGGGCGGTGACCGGATCGTCGATCAGGTACCGACAGGTGTAGAACGCGACGCAGGAGGTCACGGTCACCCGGCCGGCCCGTCGGACGGCGGCCAGCGAGGGGTCGCGTCGCCGCAGCCAGGCCAGGGTGCGTGCCCCGACTCCCACCGCCGACCCGGCGGCGGGACCGGAGCCGGTCACCGCGGTCACGGCGGGGCGCCGCCGACGCCTGGCCGTTCCTCGGTGACCATCGCGACCTGCATGCCCGGCACCTCCGTCGAGGAAGGGACCCGACGCTCCACGGCTGGGACCGGCCCGTGCGCGAACCGGCGGTCCCGTGCCGCCGGAGCCGGCGAGGTCCGGACCGTACGCGTGGCCCGCCGTCCCGACAACGGGTCACCGACGGGCGCCCGCCGCCGACGGCGAGCCCTCGCCCGGTGGTGCCTGCCGGTGGCAGGGATCGCCGATCTGCTTCCCGTCCGGGCCCGGCTCCGCTGGGATGTCCCGGTAGACGGGTCCGCCACGATCCCGGCGGAGCACCCGGTCGCGGCCGCTGCCGACCCCGCGTGCCGCCAGTGGACGGAGGTGCGGGCCATGGTCACCGTCCTGCTGACCGGGCGACGGACGGCGGGTCGCCCGGACGGCCCTCGGTCCTCGCGTCCTCTCGCCGGAGCCGCTCGTGGCGTCGTCCGGTGAGAGCCCGGAAGCAGCCCCCGGGCACCTCCGGCGGTGCGGACCTGCCTCGCGTCCGCCGGGACGTGGACCGGGCGGCGCTCCTGGGCACGGCCCTGGCCGCGGTCATAGCGCTCAGCTTCAGCGGCGAGGGCGCGTGGGACTGGCTGGGCGCGGCGGCCGGGATCGCACTGCTCACGGTGCTGGCCGCGTTCTTCCGCCTGCCTGCAGGCGGCGGTCTCACACCGGGGCTCCGCGGCGAGCTCGCCGCTGTCTCGGTGGTGGCCGCGCTCGCGGCGACACTCGTCGTCGCCCCCCTCCTGCAGTCGGTCCTGGCCGTGGCGACCGACGCCGGGCGCACGTGCCGCGCCAGCGCGGCGGTGGCGGCCAGTGCGCTCGAGAGCGATGGGAACCAGCAGCGCGGCGCAGAACTGGCCGCCTCCAGGGGAGGTTCCGGTGTGACGACCGCGGCGGACGCCCTGTCGCGCGCCGCTGCGAACGAGCGGCGCACGGTCATGGACGACTGCATCGGTGCGGTGACCTCGGCCTGGCTGTGGGCGCCGGCCGCAGGCATGGCCGCGGTCGGCTACGCAGGGGCGTGGTGGCTGGTGCGGCGGCGGCATGCCCGCGCGCCCCGGGACTGAGGCAGCCCCTGTGCGGATCCGCGGGTCCCGGCGCGGGTCACGTCCTGCGGTCGCGGTCCTGCCCCTGCGCCGGCACGGTCTGCTCCCGGCCGGTGACGTGATCGGGGTAGGCGGCGGTGAACTTCACCAGTCCCCAGATGACCGCGATCGGGACCACCCAGTTGAGGAGCAGCTCCGTGAGGTGGCCGGAGGAGAAGGTGGTGAGCTGCTGGTGGAGGGCCGTGAGGAGCAGTGAGCACCCGCCGATGACGACGAGGCCGAGCCCCCAGGCGGCACTGATGACCCGGTTGATGGCGTGGAACGCCGGTGATCCCCAGTACTGGCGCGGGGTCGACTGCCGGGCGTACTGCTCGGTGAACGGGCGGATCCCGGCGGTGGCCAGGACGTACAGGCCGAGGACGACGGCCACGAGGGGCCGGCCCCAGGTGTAGAGCCAGTCGTCGACCGGAGGGCCGCCGACGAAGCCGAGGACGGCGATCACCCCGAAGATGACCAGGGACACGGCGTTCAACGTCGTGGGGTCGCCTCGCTGCCTGGCCCTGGCCAGCAGCACGGCGGTGATGACCACCGCGATCAGCGCGCTCCACGCCACGGAGTCGGCGGCGGATCGGCGCGCGACGACCGTGAAGACGATCCACGGGAGGAAGTCGAGGACGAAGGACAGGGGCTTCATGCCCGGCGACGCTAGGGAGCCGCGGCCGCTCAGACATCCGCCACCAGGCCGACGTCCGCCTCAGGCCGGGCCGACGTCGTTGCGCCGGGCGGCGATCTCCACGCGGGAGCGCAGGTCGAGCTTGGCGAGGATGTGCGAGACGTGGCTCTGCACCGTCCGCGGCGAGACGAACAGGCGGGCGGCGATCTCGGGGTTGGTCAGCCCCTGGTGGACGAGGTCGGCGACCTGTCGTTCCGTGGGGGTGAGCGCGGCCCAACCCCTCGTGGCCGGGGCGTGCTTGACCCGGGGTCCCCGCCGCACCCCGAGCGCGCGCATCCGCGACAGCAGCCGTCCGCGGTCGGTCGAGGCACCGACCGCCTCGTAGGTCGACAGGGCGCGTTCCATGGCCGCGGTCGCGCGCTGCCGGTCCCCTGCCGCCGCGTGCAGGCAGGCGCACTCCTCCCAGGCGTAGGCGGCGGCGAGCACGAAGCCCAGGTCCTCCAGCGTCTGCGCGGCGCTCCCGGCCTCGGCGCCCTCCCCGTGCGGCAGGCCCGCGGTGAGCGTGCGTGCGGGGGGCGGGAGAGCGGCCTCGGGAGCACCGAGCCGGTCCACCTGGCCGGTCACGCGTTCCCGGAGGCTCCGCTCCCCGCTGACGACGGCGACCCGGGCGACGTCGACGGCGAGCGCGAGCACCCACGTCGGCCCGCGCGCGGGTGTCGTCGACCGGAGTCCACGCGCCGGCGTGGTGGCCGCTCCTTGCGAGCCCTGCGCCTCGAGCACGGCCAGGCCGGGGAGGTCGGACCCGAGGGGTAGTCCGGCCGGCCGGAGGGCGTCGAGCCGGGCCAGGGCCTGCTCCGGCCGCCCGCTCCGGGCGTCGATGGAGGACCGCCGGCCGGCGGCGTCGGAGATCCACCCGCAGTCCTGCTCCTCGGCGACCTGCGGGCCGGACGTCTGCGCTCCCAGCGAGACGAGCACCTCCGCGGCACGGCGGTGGACCGCCCGCCGGGTCGCCTCCTCGATGCCGCCGTAGACCACACCGCGGTAGAGGTCGTGCACGAAGGCGAGACGGTCGCCGTCGAGCTGCACCATGCCGGTGCGAGTCGCGGCACGAGCCGTCTCCTCGGCGGTCCCGGCGGGGACGTAGAGGACTGCGGCGAGTTCCTCCAGCGTCGCGGACCGCCCCAGCACGGCCTGCGCCTGCAGCAGCTCGAGAACCGCGTCGTCGAGCTGGCCCAGATGGGTCAGCACCAGGTCCTCGAGGCCGGCGGGGACGGTACCCGGGTCGCTCGACACCCCGATCCGGTCGGGACCCGACCGGACGAGCAGGCCCCGGGACCGCAGGTCCTCCACGAGCAGGAGGACGAACAGGGGGTTCCCCGCCGCTCGGTGCAGGACGCCGGCCAGGTCCGCGGAGGGCCACGCACCCAGCCGTTCGCGCACGAGCTCCTCGACGTCCGCCGGACCCATGGGCGGGAGGACGGAGCCCAACGCCGAACGGCGGAGTGGTTCGAGGACGGAACGGACCGGGAACGGCCGCAGTCCGATGACCAGCGCGAGCGGGAGATCCCGGCCGGCCCACGCCAGACGGCGGAGCAGGCGGATCGACGCGGTGTCCAGCCGATGGGCGTCGTCGATGCACAGCAGGACCGGTCCCGCCCGGCACCAGGCGTCCACCTGCGCGGAGACGCAGTCGCCCGGGTGGGGGCCCTCCGGCGGCCCGCCGAGCAGCTGAGCGGCGATCGCCAGGCCGTGCCGGAGGTGTCGGTCGTCGCCACCCGCGCGGCGCACCACGGCGCCGGCGACCGGGGCATCGCCGGTCAGCCGGTCCAGCAGGTGGGTCTTGCCGATCCCGGGCGGCCCCTCGACCGTCGCGACCAGCCCCGGCCCGCGGCGACCCGTGAGAACGGCGGACACCCGGGCGCGGAGCTCGCGCTCGACGAGCTCCCGGTCACCGGCCCCCGGCTCCGGAGGGCCGCTGGGCCGACCGGTCACCTGCCGCACTCTACGAACCCGGCGGGTCCCGGTGTAGGAGGGACGGCGCGGACCGTTCCCCCGGCGTCACCGGCTCGACAGGTGGGCCTCCAGCCACCCGAACGCCCGCAGTGCGGTCAGCCGACGGCCGAGCGGCTGGCAGTGCCAGTTGGCGCCGTCCGCCACGCCGAAGCGCGCCACCTCGTGCGGTGCGGTGAGCAGCCCGGCCAGCTGCTCGGACTGCCCCGGCCAGAACTGCTCGTCCTCGGGTTCGGTGATCAGCAGCGGGGTCCGGATCCGGTCGGCCACGTCGCGGAGCTGGTAGCGGCGGACCTCGGTGAACAGGTCGAACGGGCTGCTCACCCCGTAGGGACGCGCCCGGTAGGCGAAGGTGCGGGCCGTCTCCGGGTCCCCTCCCGCCTGGGCCATGTACCGGTCGAAGTCGTCCTTGCGGCCGGCGTCGAGCAGCTGGAGCATCTCGGCCGGCAGGTACTCCAGCCAGGACGTCGACACGTCGACGACCCCGGGGTCGGCGACCGCCGCGACGAACCGGTGCTCGAACGCCAGTGCACGGGGGACCCAGTACCCGGCCTGGCTGATCCCGTAGGCGGTGAGGGCGGTGGCGTCGACGTCCGGTCGCCCGACGAGGGCGTCCACCACCGGGGTGAGCACCGCCTCCCAGTCCGGACGGAAGGTCGTCCCCCGCTCGAAGAGCATCGACTGCTGCCCCGGGCCGTCGTAGACGAACGCGTTCCAGCCCCGGTCCAGGGCCTCCGCCGCCCCGGCCCACCACATGGCGGTGACCGGGCCGTCGCTGCCGTTGGTCATCACGAGGGTCGGCCGCGCTCGGCCGGAGGCGTCGGGCCGCAGCAGGTACCCGGGCAGGGTGGTGCCCTCGTACGGGACCTCGACCCGCACGAACCGGGAGTCCGAGCAGTCGACCAGCGCGTCCCAGCAGTCGCGCCCCTTGCGGAACGTCGGCAGGAGGACGTCCTCGGCCTGGTCGGCGGGCAGGCCGTCGACGGCATCGAGCGCGCGGGACCAGGCGTCGGAGGCCGCGAGGAAGGCCCAGCAGGCTCCTCGGAGGTCGCCCGCCTCGCGCTGCTGCGCACCGAGTGCGGCGAGCTGATCCGCGCGGTCCGTCCATGCCGAGAACCAGCTCGACCAGTCGCCGTCGGTGATCCGTGCCGCGGTCGCCAGCGCCGTCCCCACGTCGCCCACCCCGTAGGCCGTCGCGCCGAGGATGATGCGGATCCCGTAGTCGAAGCTCGGGTTGGCGAAGAAGCCCTCCGCCAGCGCGTGGGAACCCGTCGCGGTGGTCGGGGCCGTCTGCTGCGCGGTCATGCGTCCTCCTCGGCTCGAGCTGCTCGGGCGCCGACCCTCGCAGCCGGAGGCCTCGAGGACATCCGCCAACTGACGGAGGGAGCGCTCGCCGAGCCGTCCCCTGCCTGATCCGCGGACGGTCCTGCCGCCGTGCCGGGCGCGACTACCGGATGAGGGCCTTGAGGACCGAGCCCGCCACCGCGAGCGCACCGGCCGCCAGCGGGATCCGACCGACCAGGGGGTGTCGCTGCAGGGTCGTGTAGAGGCTGCGCGGCCAGGCGCTGCCGTCGAACCCGTCCCGCGCGGTGTCGTGGCCGTCCAGTGGGGCGAAGAGGTTGTCCGGCGCGTCGGCCGACTTCGGCACACCGGTGTCGTGTGCCTCGAACCCCAAGCGGACCATGAGCGCGTCGATCAAGCGGGGGGCGAGCTTCTCCCCCACGATGAGCGCCTTCGCCGATCCGCCGACGACCAGGTCCCGCACGGGGTGCGTCGCGGCGTACAGGACGGCGTCCACCACGACGTCCGGCTGGTAGATCGGCGGCGGCGCGACGGGCTTGACGCCGATCTTGGTGCGGGCCTGGTCGAACAGCGGCGTGTTGATCGTCGCCGGCATGACGTTGGTGATGCTGATCGGGAGCTCCTCGCGTCGGACCTCCATCCGCAGCGTCTCGACGAACCCGTCGATGCCGTGCTTGGACGCGCAGTACGCGGTCTGCAGGGGCACACCGCGCTTGGCACCCATCGAGGAGATGTGGATGAGTGCTCCGCCCTGCTGCTCGAGGTGCGGCAGGGCCGCCATCGCGCCGTGGACCTGACCCATGAGGTTCACGTCGATGACGCGCTGGAACTCCTCCGGTGTCGTCTGCTCGAACGGCGCGACGAGCAGCACCGCGGCGGCGTGCACCCACGTGTCCAGCCGGCCGTACTCGGTCACCGCGCGCTGCGCCACCCGCCGTACCTGAGCGGGATCGGTGACGTCCGCGACCTCTGCGCACGCCTCCCCTCCGCCCGCCCGGATCTCCTCGACCAGCGACCGCAGCCCGGCCTCTCCGCGGGCGGCGACGACGACCTTCGCGCCCTGCGCCGCGAACCCGGCCGCGGTCGCCCGGCCGATCCCACTCGAGGCGCCCATCACGACGACGACCTGTTCGCGCAATGGCTTCAGCTGCGGTTTCGGCATGCCTGCCCCCTACCCGGTCAGCCACGGGGCAACGAGGCTTCGACCGGATGTGGTGCATCCCACGTGGCCGACCGGAGCAGGAGGACCCTCGCGCGGTCCCTGGGTGGCGCTGCGGAAGCCGTGCCGCACCGGTGACGGTGCCGTGATGCTGGACCGAGACAGTCAGCCCCGGGCGGTCACACCGTCCCTCCCGATGACGGACGGCGAGCACGCGGTCCGCCTCGACCTCTGTCCCCCTCACCACGCACAGGAGCGGTCATGCCACTCCCCTTCGACGGCCAGGAGTTCCGCTTCACGAACCCCGACGGCACGGAGTTCACCGTCCGCGGCTGGGGCAACCAGTTCCACGCGGTGTTCGAGACGCTCGACGGCTACACCGTGGTCAAGGACCCCGAGAGCGGCTACTACCACTACGCCGTCCTGTCCGGGGACGGGACCGAGCTGCGCCCGTCCGGCACCCGCGTGGGACAGGCGGACCCGCAGACGGTGGGACAGCCCCGACACCTGCGAGAACCTCGCACGACCACACGCAGGCGGGCCGAGGCGGCCCAGGAGCAGGGCCGACCGCGGTGGGAGGTGCGCAGGCAGCAGCGCCGGGAACGCAAGCAGGCCCGGGACACGTCCGAGGCCGAATCGGAGGCAGAAGCGGCGGCACCCGTCGGCGACTACGTGGGGCTCTGCGTCCTCGTCCAGTTCCCGGACGTCGGCGGCACCATCACCCGCCAGCAGGTGACCGACTTCTGCAACCAGCCCGGCTACACCGGCTTCGGGAACAACGGATCGGTCCACGACTACTTCGTGCAGGTGTCGGGTGGGCGACTGCGCTACACCAACCAGGTCACCGCCTACTACACCGCCGCCCGGCCGCGCAGCTACTACACCGACCCGGAGATCGAGTACGGCATCCGTGCGCAGGAGCTCATCGTCGAGGCGCTGACCGCGCTGAGGTCCGGCGGCTACGACTTCTCCGCGCTCACGAGCGACGACTCGGGCTCCATCTACGCGCTCAACGTCTTCTACGCGGGCCCGAGGGTGAACAACTGGAGCGAAGGACTGTGGCCGCACCAGTCGTTCCTGAGCAGCCCGTACCAGGTCGCCCCCGGCAAGAAGTTCAGCGACTACCAGATCACCGACATGGGCTCCCAGCTGACCCTGCGGACCTTCTGCCACGAGAACGGGCACATGGTCGGCGACTTCCCGGACCTCTACGACTACGGCAGGGAGAGCTACGGGGTCGGCCACTACAGCCTCATGTGCTACGGCGGATCGGACACCAACCCGGTCGAGGTGGACGCCTACCTGAAGAACGAGGCGGGGTGGACCAGCAAGCTCACGGAGCTCACACCAGGGTCCGTGGTCACCGTCGCGGCAGGCACCAACCACTTCCTCGTCCACAGCCGCAACGCCACCGAGTACTTCCTCCTCGAGAACCGGCAGCAGTCAGGTCGCGACGCCGCGCTGCCGGACGCCGGACTGGCCATCTGGCACGTGGACGAGAACGGCAGCAACAGCAACGAGCAGATGACACCGGCGCTGCACTACGAACTCTCGCTCGAGCAGGCGGACGGCCGCTTCGACCTGGAGCACCGAGTCGACAAGGGGGACAGTGGGGACCTCTACGGCGCACCGTCCGCCCCCGCCTTCGGCAGCACCACGACACCCGACAGCAGGTGGTGGGACGGAACCCCCTCGGGTCTGGAGATCGAGGCGATCTCCGCGCCGGCCGCCAGCATGACGGTCCGGACGAGGGGCGCCGTGCTGCCGAGGCAGGAGGAGGTCTCCGACGTGGCTGACACCGTGGGGACGTGACCGGCCGTCGGCGCGGACCCGGTGCAGCGGGTCCGCGCCGTCCACCGACTCCGCGCTCGGTCCGCGGCGAGCTCGGTCGTGCGGCTTCCACAGGCTGGTGACGCAGCGGTGACGGGGGGCTGCTGCACTGGAGGAGTGCAGCAGCCCCGCATCGGCACGAGCCTCCGGGACTCCGGAGGAGCCCGCATCCCGGGGTACCTGATGTGCCACACCGCCGTCTGGAGGTCCTGATGCCGAGGTTCCACATCACCGTCCACGGTGCCGATCGCGAGGCGATGGCCGATCTGGTGCGCGTCCACGACGTGCGGGTCCTCCCGCAGACCCTGGACGAGGGAGGCGCCGGCCCCCGGGTCGACGCCCTGGTCGACGAGCCCGCCATCCAACGCCTGACCGACGCCGGCTACCGGGTGGAGCGGCACGAGGACGTCGACGAGGCCGCCCGAGACGATCTCCAGCAGGTCGGGCAGGGCAACCGGTTCGCCGCCGACCTGGCCGCGGCCATGCAGACGAAGGGAGAACGGCCGTGAGCTACCTCAACGTCGCCGAGGTCGAGACCGCCCTCGCCCTGGCCGCGCGCCCCGAGAACGCCGCCTTCACCGAGCTGACCACCCTGCCCCACCGGACGTGGGAGGGGCGGACCTGTTCGGCCCTCCGCATCCACGCGGGCCAGAAGGCGCGCGCCGGCGTCTACCTGCTCGGCGGGGTGCACGCCCGCGAGTGGGGCAGCCCCGACATCCTGGTCAACCTCGTGCAGCTGCTGACCGACGCCTACCGGACCGGCACCGGCATCACCCAGGGTGGCGCGAGCATCAGCGCCGACGAGGTCCGGCGCATCGTGACCACCCTGGACGTGGTCGTCTTCCCGCAGGCCAACCCGGACGGCCGGCACCACTCGATGACCCGGGACCCGATGTGGCGCAAGAACCGCCGCCCCGCGGAGCCCGGGCAGCCGGCGTGCCCCGGCGGTGGTGGGAACGGCCCCGGCGTCGACCTCAACCGCAACTACGACTTCCTCTGGGAGTACACCACCGCGTTCAGCCCGCAGGCGCCCGTGGCGACCTCCACCGACCCCTGCGACGAGGTCTACCGCGGACCGGCCGCGGCCTCCGAACCGGAGACCGCCAACGTCACCTGGCTGCTCGACCAGCACCCGTCCGTGAGCCACTTCATCGACGTCCACTCCTTCGGCGAGATGATCCTCTACAACTGGGGCGACGACGACGACCAGACCACGGACCCGTCGATGAACTTCCACAACCCCGACTACGACGGCGAACGCGGCATCCCGGAGGCCACCCCCGGCGGTGACCCGCACAAGTACCGCGAGTACCTGCCGGCTGCCGACCTGGGCGAGGCGATCGCCCTCGGCACGGTCATGCGCGACGCCATCCGGTCCGCGCACGGCCGGCAGTACAGCCTGACCAGCGCCGTCGGGCTCTACCCCACGTCGGGGACCTCCGACGACTGGGCCTACTCGCGCAGCTTCGTGGACTCCTCCACGGGGAAGGTGCTGGGCTTCACCATCGAGTGGGGGCCGCAGCGGTCGTCGATCTCCAGGAGCTTCCACCCGGACTACTCCGACATGGTGCCCATCATCGAGGAGGTCACGGCGGCGCTCCTGGCCTTCTGCTCAGCCGTCGCCAGCCGCACCGCCGACGCCGAGCAGGCCCCAGCCGTGCCCGGGCAGAGGTCGCAGGCGACCACGGTGTCGTCGACGTCGCCCTCCACGCAGTGAGCACTCGCTGACGTGTCCGGTGCGCCGGGCGGGACACCCGTCCCGCCGGGGAGTGGCCCGTGATCGTCGTCCACGCCGGGAACCGCGTCGATGCGGAGGGCGCCGGGGCTCCGGGCCGGTTCCCTCCCGACCAGGTGGAGGTGGTGCGCGGCCGGCTCGCCCGGTTGCTGGGGCACCTGTGCCCCGAGGTCGTGGTCACCGCCGCCGCGGCGGGCTCCGACCTCCTGGTGCTGCAGGAGGCGCTGCGTCTCGGTCTGGCCGTCCACGTCGTCCTGCCGTCCGCGCGGGACGTCTTCCGGGAGCGCTCCGTGGCCGATCGCGGCCCCTCCTGGACCGCGGCCTACGAGCAGGTGCTGGACGCCGTGGCCGCGAGGGCGGACACCTGCGTCCTGGTGGAGCACGACCTGCCCGAGACCACCGAGGGCTACCGCCGGGGCAACCAGGCACTGCTCGACCACGCCCGGCGCCTCGACGGCCGGGACGAGACGCTCGCGGTGGCGGTCCGCCCGCGGGCCCGCCAGGACCCGCCCAGCATCACCGACGACCTCGTCGACCGCGCCGTGGCCCAGCGCGTGGCCTGGATCGACCTCGACCCGGGCGTGCGGCCGGCGGACCAGCGGACCGCGTTCGTGGCCATGCCGTTCGGCACCAAGCCGAGGGGCACCGGGTCCGTCGACTGCGACCGGGTCTTCGGGCGGCTGATCGTGCCGGCCCTGGAGGACGCGGACCTGCGGTGGCAGCGAGCGGACGAGGAGCTGGACACCGGGCTGATCCACGTCGGGATGATCGAGCAGCTCGGCAACGCCGACGTCGTGGTGGTGGACACGGTCACGCAGAACCCCAACGTGTTCTACGAGCTCGGGGTGCGCCACGCGTTCGCGGACAAGACCACCGTGCTCCTCGGGCCCGTGGGTGATCCCCCACCGTTCGACGTGCGTCCGATCCGGCACTTCTCGTACCGGCTGGACGGCGGGACGCTCGACGAGGCCTCCGCGTTGAGCACCATCGGGGCGCTGCGCGAGGTGCTGGACCCCGACCGGCTGCGCGACGCCCGCCGGGACAGTCCGGTGTTCGAGTTCTTCGAGCTGCAACGGCTGCGCCTCCGGGTCCGCGGAGGCGCGGAGGCCGGCCCGTCGCAGACCCTGGAACTGCACCAGCGGGTCACGAAGGCGATCCGGAGCCGGGACGTCGGAGCACTGCGCGCCCTGCTGACCGACGTCGAGGCCGCACCCGTGGACTCCGACCAGCGGCGGCAGCTGCGGCTCCGGGTGGGCATCGCGCTGCGGGAGCTGGGCCGGTACGACGAGGCCATCGGCACGCTGCGACCGCTGGCCCTCACGCCGGC
The DNA here is from genome assembly GCA_035639575.1 of Geodermatophilus sp. GTDB lineage: Bacteria > Actinomycetota > Actinomycetes > Mycobacteriales > Geodermatophilaceae > Geodermatophilus. The sequence goes on along the minus strand of DASQXT010000270.1, from coordinate 851 downwards.
CGACGGGTCGTACCTGCTCTGGGCGCAGCAGCTGGCCCTGGCGCTGCGCCGCCGCGGCGAACGACAGGTGGAGGAGGGGCAGGACCCGGAGGCGTCGTGGCGGGCCGCCCAGGCCCTGCTGGACGAGATCGTCGACCTGGGCGACGACCCGGAGACCTGTGGCATCTCCGCCGGACTCGAGAAGCGGCGTGGCCTGCGGGCCCTGGACACCGGCGACCGCCTCGTCGCGGCCGAGCACCTGCAGAAGGCGGCGGACCTCTACGAGCGGGGCTTCGCGGCAGCGCCCACCGACTACTACACCGGGCTGAACGCCGTCACGACCCTGCGCGTCCTCGCCCAGCACCTCGGGGGCTCCGCCGACCAGCTCTCGCGGTCCCTGACGCTGGCCCCGGTCGCGCAGTTCTTCGCCGAACGTGCGGCTGCATCGAGCGGGAAGGACTTCTGGGCGGTCGTCAGCGTGGCCGAGCTGGTCCTGACCCGGCACCTCCTCGGCGCCGGACCGACGGCGCTGGACGCCGAGCGCGCCTACGTCCGGGCCGTCGTCGACGGCACGCCCACGCCGGACCAGGCGCAGTCGGTGCTCGACCAGCTGGCGCTCTACCGGCGGCTCGGGGACGCGGCGGACCTCATCGACCGCATCGAGGCCCGCGTGCGCCCCTTCCTGGCGGAGGGTGCCGTCCCGTCGTCCGGATGAGCGGGCCGCCGTGGCCGGGAGGCGCGCGGTGACGGAGCCGTGACGCCGCCCGGATAGCGTCCCGCTGCCCACAGGGGTCCGCGCCCGGTCTCGGAGCAGGCCCCTCGACGTCGGAGGCCGAGATGCCCACCACCTTCGCCGGTCAGCTCCGCAGCTT
>DASQXT010000269.1:0-8553 GCA_035639575.1 Geodermatophilus sp. | reverse complement strand
CACCCACGACCAGGTCGAGGCGATGACGATGGGGGACCGGGTGGCGGTGCTGCGGGCCGGCATCCTCGAGCAGTGCGACACCCCGTTGCGGCTCTACCAGGAGCCGGCCAACGTCTTCGTCGCCGGGTTCATCGGGTCCCCCGGCATGAACATCGCGGAGTTCCGGCTGGACGACGGGCACGCGGTGCTCGGGACGGCGCGCCTCCCACTGACCACCGCGGCCCTGAGCGCGCTGTCGGCGGAGGGAGCCGACCGTGTCGTCGTCGGCTTCCGGCCGGAGGCCCTCGAGGTCACCACGGAGGGGGACGCCGGGGCCTTCCCCGTGGACGTCGGGGTCGTCGAGGAGCTCGGCTCCGACGCGTTCCTGCACGGGACGCTGCCGGAGCTCCGCCAGGACGCCGACCCGCTCGCCGGCAGCATCGTCGCGCGGGTCGACCCCGCCCGGCCGCCCGCGAAGGGGGAGCGGGTGCACCTGCGCATCCAGCCGGGCAAGGAGCACCTGTTCTCCCCGTCGACCGGACGCCGGATCACGGACTGACAGCCGAGGAGGACCAGCCGTGCCCCAGCTCAGCACCGCGACCCTGACGTCCCTCGACGGCTCGCTTCCCGTGCCGTCGTACGACCGGACGCAGGTGCGGACCGGGATCGTGCACCTCGGGGTGGGCGCCTTCCACCGGTCGCACCAGGCCATGTACGTCGACCGGCTCCTGGAGCAGGGGCAGGCACAGGACTGGGGCATCTGCGGCGTCGGGGTGCTGCCGTCGGACCGCCGGGTGGCCGAGGTGATGGCGGCCCAGGACTGCCTCTACACGCTCGTCGTCAAGCACCCCGACGGGACCATGGAGCCGCGGGTCGTGGGATCGATCGTCGAGTACCTCCTCGCGCCCGACGACCCCGAGGCCGTCGTCGAGAAGATGGCGGCCGAGACGACCCGCATCGTGTCGCTGACCGTCACCGAGGGCGGCTACAACATCGCCGCGATCACCGGTGAGTTCGACGCGACCCATCCCGACGTCGTCTCCGACCTCCGGCCCGGCGCTGCGCTGCGGACGTCGTTCGGCCTGGTCACCGAGGCGCTGGTGCGCCGGCGCGACCGCGGGCTCGCCCCGTTCACCGTCGTGTCCTGCGACAACATCCAGCACAACGGCGACGACGCCCGCCGCAGCTTCGCCGCCTTCGCCACCCTTCGGGACCCCGACCTCGGCGCGTGGGTCGAGCGCGAGGTGCCCTTCCCGAACTCCATGGTCGACCGGATCACCCCCGCGACCACCGACGACGACCGGGCCGAGGTGGCCCGGCGGTTCGGCATCGACGACGGGTGGCCGGTGGTCTGCGAGCCCTTCACCCAGTGGGTCCTCGAGGACCGCTTCAGCCTCGGGCGCCCGCCGCTGGAGGACGCCGGCGTCCAGGTCGTCGACGACGTCGACCCCTACGAGCGGATGAAGCTGCGGCTGCTCAACGCCAGCCACCAGGGGCTGGCCTACCTGGGCCGCCTCGCCGGCTACCGCCTGGTCCACGACGCGGCGCAGGACCCGCTGTTCCAGGCGTTCCTGCTCGGCTACATGGAGGAGGAGGCGACCCCGACCCTGCTCCCGGTCCCCGGCATCGACCTCGACGACTACCGGCGGGAGCTCATCGCGCGCTTCTCCAACCCCGCCATCCGCGACACGCTCGCGCGGCTGGCCTTCGACGGCTCGGAACGGCTGACGAAGTGGCTGCTCCCGGTCGTCCAGGACAACCTCGCCGCGGGCGGCGAGGTGCGCCGGTCGGCCGCGGTCGTCGCCGGCTGGGCGCGGTACTCCGAGGGCGTGGACGAGCAGGGCGAGCCGATCGAGATCGCCGACCGCAGGCGGGAATCGCTCCGGGCCGCCGCCCTCCGCCAGCGGGAGGACCCGCTCGCCTTCCTCGCCGACCGGCAGCTGTTCGGGGACCTGGTCGACGACGAGCGGTTCACCGGTCCCTACCTCACGGCGCTGACCTCGCTGTACGAGCGCGGGGCCCGGGCCACCCTCGAGGCGCTGGTCGACCAGGGGCGGACGCCGTCGACCGCAGTCGGCAGCACCGGGTCCTGACGCCAGGGTCCGTCGCCGTCCGCCGGCGAGGTGCCGGTCGGGACTACGACGCGGTGCGCGCCGTCATGCCGGCGAGCGAGACGACGTAGTCCCCGGTCTGCTCGTCGACGTCGATGGCGTAGGTGGTCGGGTAGTAGGCGGTCTTCTGGAACGCCTGGGGCTGCTTGAGCGGCTGTTCGACGTCGGGCCCGCTCATCAGGAACTCCCTGGTGATCATGGGCTCCTCGAAGGTGGGGCGGCCGTCCCAGCTGCCGTTGAGGACGATGTACCGGAAGTCGTAGCTGCCGGGGACGAGGCTGGGATCGCTCGCGTCGAACCAGTGCACGCCCATGCCCGGGACGGCCTGGGCAGCGACGGGCACGTCCGGCGCGACCGCGTAGTCCGTTGGCATGTACCTGGCCTCGGGCAGGTGTTCGGCCTTGGCGGCGTATGCGGGGTCGTCCGGGGTGATGCCGTGCATCGTCGCCATGTCGACCATGTCGAAGTGGAAGTCGAAGTGCGGCTTGCCGAACAGCTCGACGGGGTCGTGCCCCTGGGGGTTCCAGTTGAGCATGACGTGGTCGAACGCGGTGGTCGCCGCCTGGTCGGGGAGGTCGAGCATGAGCATCCTCCCGGTCTCGGGCAGACCCTCCAGGGCGGTGCTGGACAGCCGCACGCCGACCTCGGTGGGTCGCCCGTCGCCGTCGAGGGTGACGTAGGTCCGGGCGTCGCCGTTCCCGAGCTGCTGGGAGGGGCCGACGATCGTGTCGCCGGCGCTCGTCGGTACGGCTGTGTCGCTGGGGCTGGCGCCGGCCGGCGCGGCGGTGTCGGACGGCGCGCTCTCGCCACCGCACCCGGTGAGAACGGTCAGGGCGGAACAGGTGACAGCGGCAGCCAGCACCGCGTCTCGGTGGAGTCGATGGACCCGCATGGTCGTCCCCTTTCCTGAGGGCGGCTCGGAGGGAGACCCCGGAGCGCGTGGGTGGCCGCCTGGTCGCCCGGTGTCCGGGTGAGTCACTCGCCGGCACGCTAGGGACGGGACGTCACTGCGGCATCACGGGCGCATCACTGCCGGGGCGCGGCTCGCGGTCGTCGGAGACACCCTGCACATCGGGTCAGGGACAGTCGAAGCCCCTGCTCGTGAAGTCGGGATCGAGGTCGGTCCGGCGCTCGCGCCGGTCGAGATGCGCGGTGAGGCCACCGGGTCGGTAGGACGACAGCCGGTCGTGCCGCAGGACCGCAGTCGAGGCCACGCTCGCGGGCCGTGGATGACCCTCGCCGATCCTGCGGGGGCGCGCGAGGGACGCCCGGTAGAGGCCGGTGCGGGACTCCCGGAGTGGGCCGTCCAACTCCGGTGCCGAGCGAGGACGGTTGTCGTCAGGGGGATCCTCACGAGTCCAACCGGCCGACTCCGCGAAACCCGGGCACACCAAGGCGTCCGTCCCTGTGGCGTCACCTGACGACGTCGATCGGTCCCCTCGCCGGGTGGGTCCCTGCGTCGGGCCAGGCATGGCAGGTCGTGCCCGCTCCTGGTGCCGCACAGAGAGACCAGCAGCACCACGCCGATGCGGTGACCGCGCGGTGACACCGACGTGACACTGCCTGCCTAGCGTGCCGGCGAGGCCGCCGATCGGCGGTCGCGTACCGCCCGCGCACCGATGCCGCTGTCGGGGGAGAGCATGTCGTACGAGCCTGACCGTCGGACCACCTCGCCGCTCATCGGCGACCTCCACCTGCCACCGGGCACCGACGACCAGGAGTTGCTGGAGGAGCGAGTCCCCGCGCTGGTCGAGCTCAACGTCAGGTTCCCGGGCGGGTTGACCGAGGTCGCGAGCCGCTTCTGCCTCGAGGTCTGGGAGCGCCACTACCCGGAGTGGACGGGCGAGCCGCTGCCGGCGGCGGACACGAGCAGCCACCAGAGCGTCACCGAACCGCGGGTGCCTGCCGGACTCCGCCGGGTCACACCGAAGCTGTACCAGTGCGTCCTCACCCGCCCGCAGCTGCAGGCGCTCGTCGACTGGGACCGGCACACGGCCGAGGTTCTGGGCCTGCCTCCCACGATCTTCAAGGTCTGGCCGGACTACGAGCTGCAGCCGCAGATCGACCGCTCCGCGCCGACCGTCAAGGCCGACGCCGCCTGGCGGTCCTACAGCGCGCGCGGTCGCGGCGTCGTGTGGGCGGTGCTCGACTCCGGCATCGACCGGCGCCACAGCCACTTCTCCGCCCTGGAGCTCGCCCGGGAGGGGCACGACCCGGGGCGGCCGTCGTCCGGCGACGATGGCGAGACCGTCCGGCCGCTGCTCACCGCAGGCCTGCACCGCGACTTCCGGTACCTGGTCGAGCTCAAGCGCGTCGACTCCATCGACAAGCCAGCACCGCTCGAGGACGACCTGGGCCACGGGACGCACGTGGCCGGGATCATCTCGGGCTGCACCCCCGCCGGACGGTGCGCGGTCGTCGCCTCCTCGGAAGAGCCGAGCGCCGGCGGCTACGTCCAGCGGCGGCGCGTGGACGTGCTGTCCGGCATGGCGCCGGAGTGTGAGCTCATCAGCCTGCGCGTGCTGCGGCGCAACGCGCAGGGCGAGTACGTGACCTCGTCCGCCGCCTTGATCGCGGCCCTGCACTACCTGCGCCAGGAGGTCAACGTCGACCCGAACGTGCTGCGGGTGCACGGGGTCAACATGAGCCTGGGTTGCCCCTGGGAGCCGAAGGACTACGCGGCGGGTCAGTCACCGCTGTGCCAGGCGGTCAACCAGCTGGTGGACTCCGGCGTCGTGGTCGTGGTGTCGGCCGGCAACTCCGGCGCCGGTGACCCGTTTGCGCCACGGCCGGTCGCGGCACTCGGCTCGGTCACCGAGCCCGCCCACGCCGAGAACTGCATCGCCGTCGGGTCGACCCACCGCGAGGCCCCGCATGCCTTCGGCATCACCTGGACCTCGAGCAAGGGGCCGACACTGGACGGCCGGATGAAGCCGGACGTCGTCGCCCCCGGCGAGTGGATCACCTCGGCAGCCACCGGGGCGGTGCGGGCCAAGGCCGGTCTCCCGCCGGGGGAGGACCCCGAGGCGGACCCCCACCTGTGCTACGCCGAGCAGTCGGGCACCTCGATGGCAGCGCCCCACGTGTCCGGCGTCATCGCCGCCTTCCTGTCCGCCCGGCCGGAGTTCATCGGACGCCCGAGGGCGGTGAAGGAGCTGCTCATGCGGTGCGCCACCGACCTCGGGCGCGAGCGGTACGCGCAGGGGGCGGGCCTGATCGACCTGATGCGGATGCTGTCGAACGTCTAGCGCCGTCCTACCGGGAGCGGCCGGGGACGGAGAGGGGGTCCACGTGGACAGGCTGGCCGGGCGGCCGTACTGGCGCCTGCACTTCACCGAGAACGGCGAGGTCACCGCCGGGTCCGTCGACGACCTGCTCCGCGATGTCGCCGGCGAGGGCGTGACCGACCTCGTCGTGATGAGCCACGGGTGGAACACCGGGCCCGACGACGCCGATGAGCTGTACGCGTCACTGGGGCCGATGATCGTGGAGCAGACGGCCCGGGCGGCCGGGCTGGGCGCCATCGGCCTCGTCGGCGTGCACTGGCCCTCGATCCGGTGGCCGGATGGACCGGGCAGGGCGGCGCAGGTCGCTCGCTCCGGTGACGCGATGAGCAGTGGGGGCGCCGCGGACTACGCGGAGGAGGCGGTCACACCGGAGGTCTCGGGGCCCGCGCTCGCTGCGGCCCTGCAGCCTGCCTTCTCCCGCGACGAGCAGCGGACGGCGTTGGAGCAGCTGGGCCGGTTGATCGACGAGGGCGAGGCGGCAGCCGTCGAAGGCCGGGAGCCCGACGCCGCGCAGCGGGCGCGACTTGCGGAGTTCCACCGGCTCCTCACCGACCTGCTCCCGCCCGGCGACGCATCCGAGGAGGACGCCGGGGAGACGGCGTTCTTCGACCGCGACGACCCCCAGGCCTTCGTCGTACTGGCCCGGGCCTTCGGCAGCGTCCCGGAGGGGGGCGCGGCCCAGGGTGCCGGCGACCTGTTCCGGACGGTGTGGAAGGGGGCCAGGGACGGCCTGCGGGTATTCAGCTACTACACGATGAAGGCACGCGCCGGGGTCGTCGGCCGCGAGGGACTGGCCCCTGTGCTGGTCCGGTTGCACGCCACGGACGGCTTGTCCGGGGTGCGGGTGCACCTCGTCGGGCACAGCTTCGGCGGCCGCCTGGTGTCCTTCGCGCTCCAGGGGATCCCGTCGGCGGACGCCAGCCCCGTCGTCTCGCTGGTGCTGGTCCAGGCGGCCTTCTCCCACTTCGCGTTCGCCACGGCGGAGGGCAACCCGTTCGGCAAGCAGGGGGCCCTGCAGCCGTGTGCCGACCGGGTGCACGGACCCCTGGTGGCGACATGGAGCGAGTACGACTGGGCCGTGGGCCGCTGGTACCCGAAGGCGTCCGCGCTCGCGCGACAGGACAACCAGGCCGATCCTGAGGTGAGCCGGTGGGGCGGGCTGGGTTCCGGCGGATTCCGGGCCGTACAGCCGCTCGAGCGGGTGGACCTCCGCGCTCCCGGGGAGGAGTACGGCTTCTCCGCGGGCTGCTACTACGCTGTCGACGGATCTGGCGTCATCAACAACTGGGAACAGTCGACGTTCTCCGGCGCGCACTCGGACATCCGCCGTCCCGAGGTGGCGTGGCTGGTCGCGGCCGCTGCCGCTGCGGGCGCGAAAGCATCGGGAGGACAAGAAGGAGCAACTGGGCGCATCGACGCAACATCGTCGCCGTAGCCCTTCGACGAACCAGACCCGCTACGTCGATGTGGCTGAGACAGCCGAACGTGAATGGTCACGCAGACGGCCCGCCTGTGATTCACCGAGCGGCGATGGCAGCGGAAGTGCTTCACGTCGGAGGGCTCGCCCGCGACAGTCATGCTGTGACTGAGGCGCCAGACGACGAAGTGCCCTTCGACGAGCAACTCCTGCCTGTTCGTCACGTGGACATCGCTCCGGACGGGTCCCACGTCAGAGTCCTGGCGCGTCTCCCTCGCGGGGGGATGGCGCATTTCGAGCTGGCCGGCGGGGAAGTCTCACGGGCGCAACGTCACCGGTCGGTCAGCGAGATCTGGTACATCCTCGAGGGCCTGGGCGTGATGTGGAGGCAGCAGGGCTCTGGTGAAGGGCGAGAGATCGATCTTCGTCCCGGTGTATGTCTGACCATCCCGGTCGGCACGTCGTTCCAGTTCTGCAGCACCGGCAGAAATCCGTTGGCGGCCATAGGTGTGACCATGCCGCCATGGCCTGGGGAGAGGGAGTCCGTTCCAGTTCAGGGGCCTTGGACTCCAACTCTCTGAGCGCGACTCCGCAGTTCGAGGGCTTCATCATGCGTCTCGCGGAGGCGCAACCCCTGCCGCCATGGCGAGGCTTCATGACACACAGACGATGCGGTCATGCGGAAGTGGGCGTTCGATCTACTGTTACTGGTCGGTGACGTGTTGTGGGCGCTGATCGAGCCGCTGATCCACCAGGCACCGGCAGTGCGGCGCGATCACTACGGCCAGGCGGAGCGGAGTGTCGTAGCCCTTTCGGGTCACGATTGGTCCCGGTCCGACGTGAGACACCGCTGTTCGTAGTCGTTCTGTAGCCCGAACGTCCACAGGCGATCCTCTGAGCCTTCACCCACTCGTCCCAGGTCAGCGCGTTTGACATGCTTCAGCAGGTCTTCCGGAGGGTTGGGCTGTTTTCAGGAAGGGTCGGGGTTGAAGCATGTCAGGCACTGTTGTGTCGCAGGACTTGAAGCTCGATGAGATGACTGGCGCGGTGGCGATTGCGACTCTAGAGGCGCAGGGGATGTAGTACGAGCACCGGCCAGGAAAGGTGCCGAGCATCAGTCGAGACGGCGTCGATCACCAGCCGCGACTGATCAAACCATCAACCGCTCCCGATTCGTCAAGCATCAGCCGAGTTCGCACAGGTCTGTTGTGGGGCGGGTGGTGTCCTGGGTCAGGAGAGACCGGACAGATGTCTCACGACATGTCGGACCGGTGTCGCGGAACCTCGCGGACGGCCACTCGACGCTCTGCGCGGCCGCCTGCATCACACCTGCATCGGCTGACCCCACACCGGAACCCGCGTTGTACTGCTCATCCAGGACCTGCAGGTCCAAGTCATCGACGCCGCCACCGGCGAGCTCCTCCGCGAGCTCGTCCTCGACCCCACCCGCGACTACCAGCCCACCGGCCGACCACCCGGACCCTCCCGGAAATGACGAACGCCCGAACCCACGATCCGTGGGTTCGGGCGTCCGCGATGTCCTGAGACATCACACTGTCGGGCTGACAGCTCGACACCGACGGCTCGGCCACCCTCGGCGGAGGCTGGCCCGACGGGCTGCGCCCCCACTGCTCGAGGAAGTGCTCACCGAGTTCGGGCACCGGGTCCTCCTCTGCGCCGAGGCCAAGAGCAGCGACGCGACGGGCCCGATGATCGACGCGCTCGAGCGACGGGGCATCTGCCCGGCGTCCGTGCTGCT
>DASQXT010000268.1:0-5482 GCA_035639575.1 Geodermatophilus sp. | reverse complement strand
TGCCCTGCTGGCAGCTGTGTCGGACGTCCCCGGCAGCGCGCCGGGGAGGAAGGGGACACTGGGCTCGTGACCTCGCTGGACAGCCACCCGTACGCCTACGAGGCCCCCGCGTCGGCCGACCTGTTCGCCCGCGCACAGCGGGTCACCCCCGGCGGGGTGAACTCGCCCGTGCGCGCCTTCGGCGCCGTCGGTGGCACCCCGCGCTTCATGGCGCGGGGCCAGGGCGCGTACCTCACCGACGCCGACGGCCGCCGCTACGTCGACCTCGTCGCCTCCTGGGGTCCGCTGATCCTCGGCCACGCCCACCCCGCGGTCGTGGAGGCGGTCACCGCCGCCGCCCGGCGCGGCCTGACCTTCGGCACCCCGACCGAGGGCGAGGTGGAGCTGGCCGAGGAGATCGTCCGCCGGATGCCGCCGGTGGAGGAGGTCCGGCTGGTCAACTCCGGCACCGAGGCGGTGCTCTCCGCGGTGCGCCTGGCCCGCGGCGTCACGGGCCGTCGGCTCGTCGTGAAGTTCGCCGGCTGCTACCACGGCCACGTCGACGCGCTGCTGGCCTCGGCCGGCTCCGGCGTGGCCACCCTCGGCCTGCCCGACACCCCCGGCGTCACCACCGGCGCCGCTGCCGACACGGTCGTCCTGCCCTACAACGACGCGGCCGCGGTCGAGGCCGTCTTCGCCGAGCGGGGCAGCGAGATCGCCGCGGTGATCACCGAGGCCGCGGTCGGCAACATGGGCGTCGTCCCGCCGCTGGACGGCTTCAACCAGGCGCTGCGTCGCGTCACGGCCGCGCACGGGGCGCTGCTGATCGTCGACGAGGTCATGACCGGGTTCCGGGTGTCCCGCTCCGGCTGGTACGGCCTGGACCCGGTGGACGCCGACCTGATGACCTTCGGCAAGGTCATGGGCGGCGGGCTGCCGGCCGCGGCCTTCGGCGGCCGCGCCGACCTCATGCAGCACCTGGCCCCGGCCGGCCCGGTGTACCAGGCGGGCACGCTGTCGGGGAACCCGGTCGCGGTCGCCGCGGGCCTGACCACGCTGCGGCACTGCACCCCCGAGGTCTACGCCCGCTGCGACCAGGTCGCCGTCACCCTGCGCGGAGCGACCAGCGCCGCGCTGTTCGCCGCCGGCGTCCCGCACCGCGTGCAGCAGGCCGGTTCGATGTTCTCGGTGTTCTTCGTCCCCGACGAGCGCACCGTGCGCACCTACGACGACGCCCGCTCGCAGGACGCCGCCCGCTACACCGCCTTCTTCCACGCGATGCTCGCCCGCGGCGTCTACCTGCCGCCCTCGGCGTTCGAGTCGTGGTTCGTCAGTGCCGCGCTCGACGACGAGGCCGTCGAGCGGGTCCTCGAGGCCCTGCCGGCCGCCGCCCGCGCCGCCGCTGCCGTCGACCCGTCGTCCGCCCCGCCGGCCGAGGAGCCGGCCGACGCCTCCTCCGGGATGAGCACCTGATGGCCGAGAAGACCGTCGTCCACCTGCTGCGCCACGGCGAGGTCCACAACCCGGAAAAGGTGCTCTACGGCCGGCTGCCGGGCTACCGGCTCTCCGAGACCGGCGAAGCGATGGCCCTGGCCGCCGCCGAGTGGCTGGCCGACAGCGTCGTCTCCCACCCGCCCATCACGCGGGTCGTCTCCAGCCCGCTGGAGCGCGCGCAGCAGACCGCGGCGCCGATCGCCGGCAAGCTCGACCTGCCCGTGGAGATCGACGACCGGCTGATCGAGGCGGGCAACGCCTTCGAGGGCCTGCGGGTCGGCGTGGGCGACGGGGCGCTGCGCTCGCCGCAGCACTGGTGGAAGCTGCGCAACCCGTTCCGCCCGTCCTGGGGCGAGCCCTACGTGGAGATCGCCGCGCGGATGCTGGCCGCCGTCGAGGCCGCGCGGGACGCCGCGCGCGGCGCCGCGGTGGTGTGCGTCAGCCACCAGCTGCCGATCTGGACGCTGCGGCTGCACCTGGAGGGACGCCGCTACGTGCATGACCCGCGCCGCCGGCAGTGCGGCCTGGCCAGCGTGACCTCGCTGACCTACGACGGCGACCGCTTCGTGGGGCTGTCCTACGCGGAACCCGCCGGCGCCACCCCCTCCGACGCGGTCCCGGGCGCATGAGACGGCGACTGCTCGGCGCCCTGCTCGGGGCACTGCTCCTGACCGGCTGCTCCACCGGCACCGACGCCGTCGACGTCAACAACGGCGGCGAGTTCCGCTTCGTCCAGGGCACCCCCGCCGGCGAGGTCATCCCGCCCGACGAGCGCGCCGCCGCCCCACACTTCTCCGGCACCCTGCTCGACGGCCGGGAGTTCGACTCCGGCGAGCTCGACGGCGGCGTCGCTGTGCTCAACTTCTGGGGCTCCTGGTGCGCGCCCTGCCGCGTGGAGTCGCCGCAGTTCCAGCAGGTCTACGCCGAGGTGCGCGACCAGGGAGTGCAGTTCCTCGGGGTGAACGTCAAGGACACCGACCAGCTCGCCCGCGCCTTCGAGGACAGCTTCGGCATCGAGTTCCCGTCGCTGGACGACCCCCGCGGCGAGGTGGCGCTGGCGTTCCGCGACTACCCGGCCAACGCCATCCCGTCCACCATCGTGCTCGACGCGCAGGGCCGGGTGGCCGCGGTCTACACCGGCGCGGTCGAGCAGGACGACCTGCGCGCCGTGCTCGACTCGCTGATGGCCGAGGAGGGCTGATGGGGGAGACCTTCAGCGGCCTGGTGACCGACGGCCCGCTGCTCGTGGCCGCCGCGGTCGCCGCGCTGGTCGGGCTGGTCAGCTTCGCCTCGCCCTGCGTGCTGCCCCTCGTGCCGGGCTACCTCTCCTACGTCACCGGCCTGGTCGGCTCCGGCGCCCGGACGACCGCGCCGGCCCCGGTCGCGCAGGGCCCCGGCGCCACGGCGGTGGCGGTCCGGACCGACGAGCGCTCGCCCCGCGGCCGGATGGTGCTCGGCGCGGCGCTGTTCGTGCTGGGCTTCACCGCCGTCTTCGTCACCATCAGCACCGCGTTCGGCGGCCTGGGCCGGCTGCTGCTGCAGTACAACGACGAGATCACCCGCGTGCTCGGCGTCGTCACCGTCCTGGTCGGGCTGGGCTTCCTCGGGTGGCTGCCGCTGCTGCAGCGCACCAAGCGGGTGGCGTTCCGGCCGGCGACCGGGCTGGCCGGGGCCCCGCTGCTGGGCGTCGTCTTCGGGCTGGGCTGGACGCCGTGCCTGGGCCCGACGCTCGCCGCGGTGCAGAACCTCGCCTTCCAGCAGGCCACCGCCGGCCGCGGCGCGATCCTCGGGCTGGCCTACTGCCTGGGCCTGGGCGTGCCCTTCGTGCTGGTCGCGCTCGGCGCCCGCTGGGCGATGGGTGCCACGTCCTTCCTGCGCCGCCACGCGGGGGCGGTCACCCGGTTCGGCGGCGTCGTCCTCGTGGTCGTCGGCCTGCTGCTGGTGACCGGCGCCTGGACCGAGATGATGCGCTGGCTGCAGGGCTGGCTGGCCGCCAACGGCTTCGCGGAGACGTCACTGTGACCGAGCTCGCGAGGTCACAGCACGGGTGCAGCACCGCCGGGCACGACGCGGACGAGCGCCAGCGAGGAAGCGGAGTGACCGAGCTGGCGAGGTCACCGATGGGCACAGCACGACTCGGCACGGCTGCGACGAGCGCCAGCGAGGAGCTGACGTGACGACCACTGCCCCGCCGCGGCCGGCCGCAGCGCCGCCGCCCCCTGCCCGCCCCTCCCTCGGCGCCCGCGCCTGGGGCCTGTGGCTGCGCTGGTGGCGCCGGCTGACCGCCATGCGGACGGCGATCATCCTGCTGTTCCTGCTGGCGCTGGCGGCGATCCCCGGGTCGCTGCTGCCGCAGCGCTCGCTGAACCAGAACGCCGTCCGGCAGTACTTCGCCGACCACCCGACGCTGGCGCCGGTGCTCGACCGGCTGTACGCCTTCGACGTCTTCAGCTCGCCGTGGTTCGCCGCGGTGTACCTGCTGCTGTTCGTCTCGCTCATCGGCTGCGTCGTCCCCCGGCTGGGCGAGCACGTCCGCGCCCTGCGGGCCGCTCCGCCGCCGGCACCGCGCCGGCTGGAGCGGCTGCCCGACTCCGCGGAGCTGGCCACCCCGCTGTCCGGCCCGGCCGCCCTCGACGTGGTCGAGGAGGAGCTGCGGGTGCGCCGCTTCCGCGTCGTCCGCCGCTCGGCAGAGCACGGGGACGAGCTGTCGGCGGAGAAGGGCTTCTGGAAGGAGACCGGCAACCTCCTGTTCCACCTGTCGCTGGTGGCGCTGCTGCTGGGCCTCGCCGGCGGCAAGCTGTGGGGCTACGAGGGCAGCATCCTGGTCACCGAGGGCCAGGGCTTCTGCAACTCCTTCCAGCAGTACGACACCTACTCCGCCGGCGCGCTGGTCGACGGCGCGGACCTCACCCCGCTCTGCATCGACCTCGAGGACTTCCGCGCGGAGTACGAGGAGAACCTGACCGCGGCCTCCTACACCGCCGACATCCGCTACGGCGGGCCCGGTGAGGAGGGCAGGGAGACGACGATCGGCGTGAACGACCCCCTGCGGGTCGACGGCGACCGCGTGTACGTGACCGGGCACGGCTACGCGCCGCGGTTCACCGTCACCCTCCCCGACGGGAGGGCGTTCACCGACGTCTCCGCGCCGTTCCTGCCCTCGGACCAGACGACGATGTCCAGCGAGGGCGCGCTGAAGCTCCCCGACCTGGGCGCCGGCGTCGAGGACCAGCTGGCGCTCGAGGGCTTCTTCGCACCGACCGGGCTGATGCAGGGCGGCGTCCTGACCTCGATCGACCCGCGGCCGCTCAACCCGGAGGTGGCTGTCCTGGCCTACCAGGGCTACCTCGGCCTGGACTCCGGGCTGCCGCAGTCGGTCTACTCCCTCGACCGGAGCCAGATCGAGCGCGGCCGGCTGACCGAGGTCGGCCGGGCCAACCTGGCGGTCGGCGAGACGCTGACCCTGCCCGACGGGACGGCGGTCACCTTCACCGGCGTCGACCAGTTCGCCGCGCTGCAGTTCTCGCACGACCCCGGGCAGGTCTGGGTGCTCGGTGCGGCGATCTCCCTGCTGGTCGGCCTGCTGGCACTCCTCCTGCTGCGCCGGCAGCGCTTCTTCGCCCGCGTCGGCCCCGCCCCCGACGGCGGCGGTACCGTGCTCTCGGTCGGTTCGCTGACGCGGGGCGGCGGCGAGAGCGCCACGTCCTTCGCCGAGCTGACCGGGCGGCTGCAGGCCGCGCTCGACGAGCGCGCCCCCACCGCCTCCGCCCCGCCGTCCGGCGGGGCCGCACCGGAACCGGAGGTCCCCCCGCGTGACCGTTGACCAGTCGCTGGCCGACCTGTCGGACACCCTGTTCTCGATCGCCGTCGCGCTCTACTCGATCGCCGTCGTGGCGTTCTCGGCGCAGCTGGCGTTCGGCCGCCGCCCGGCGCGCCAACTGGTGTCCGCCGGGACGGGGGCGCCGGCCGACGCCCCGGCAACGCCGGCGCGCAGCGACCGCTGGGGCCT
>DASQXT010000267.1:0-8520 GCA_035639575.1 Geodermatophilus sp. | reverse complement strand
GCCGGCCGCACCGATCCGTCAGGAGGTTGCCGTGGACACCGGCGACACCGCTTGGGTCCTGGCCAGCGCCGCGCTGGTGCTGTTCATGACCCCCGGCCTGGCGCTCTTCTACGGCGGCATGGTCCGCGCGAAGAGCGTCCTCAACATGATGATGATGAGCTTCGGCGCGCTCGCCCTGATCAGCGTGCTCTGGGTGCTCTACGGCTACTCGATGGCCTTCGGCAACGACGTCGGCGGCGGCCTGCTGGGCAACCCGCTGGAGTTCTTCGGGCTCTCCTCGCTCCTGGGCACCAGCGGTGTGGACGGCGGCTTCCAGCCCCAGAGCCTGGTCTTCACGGTGCCCTCGATGGCCTTCGTCGCCTTCCAGGCGATGTTCGCCATCATCACCGTCGCGCTGATCTCCGGCGCCATCGCCGACCGGGCCCGCTTCGGCCCGTGGATGGTCTTCGCCGGTGTCTGGGCCACCATCGTCTACTTCCCGGTCGCGCACTGGGTCTTCGCCTTCGACGGCGCGGAGTCCGAGACCGGCGGCTGGATCGCCAACAACCTGAAGGCCATCGACTTCGCCGGCGGCACCGCGGTGCACATCAACGCCGGTGCGGCGGGCCTGGCGCTGGCCCTGGTGCTGGGCAAGCGGCGCGGCTTCGGCCGCGACCCGATGCGGCCGCACAACCTGCCGCTGGTCATGATCGGCGCCGGCATCCTGTGGTTCGGCTGGTTCGGCTTCAACGCCGGTTCCGCGCTGGCCGCCAACGGGCAGGCCGCCGAGGTCTTCGTGACCACGCTGGTCGCCACGGGTGCGGCGACGCTCGGCTGGCTGCTCGTCGAGAAGCTGCGCGACGGCCACGCCACCTCGCTGGGTGCCGCCTCCGGCGTCGTCGCCGGCCTGGTCGCCATCACCCCGTCCTGTTCCTCGGTCACCCCGCTCGGCGCGATCCTCGTGGGCCTGATCGCCGGCGTGGTCTGCGCCCTGGCCGTCGGCCTGAAGTACCGGCTCGGGTACGACGACTCGCTCGACGTCGTCGGCGTCCACCTCGTCGGCGGTCTCTGGGGCACCCTGGCCGTGGGCCTGTTCGCCTCGGCGGCCACCACGGCCGGCGTCGACGGCCTCTTCTACGGCGGCGGTCTGGACCAGCTGTGGCGGCAGGCGGTGGGGGCCGGCGTCGTGCTGGTCTACTCCTTCGTCGTCACCCTGCTGATCGGGTTCGTGATCGCCAGGACCATGCGCTTCCGGGTCACCGAGGAGCACGAGGTCAGCGGCATCGACGGCGTCGTGCACGCTGAGACCGCGTACGACTTCGCCTCCCTCGGGGGCGGCAGCGGCGCTCCCACCCTCGGCACGCAGGCGCACGCCGAGGCCCGCAACACGGAAGGGGTCCGGGCATGAAGCTCGTCACCGCCATCGTCAAGCCGTTCAAGCTCGACGACGTCAAGAACGCCCTCGAGCTGATCGGCATCGCCGGGCTCACCGTCAGCGAGGTCCAGGGCTTCGGCCGCCAGCGGGGCCACACCGAGGTCTACCGCGGGGCGGAGTACCAGGTGGACTTCGTGCCGAAGGTCCGCATCGAGGTCGTGGTCGACGAGATCGACGCCGCCCGCGTCGTCGACGCGATCGTCGAGGCGGCCTCCACCGGCCAGATCGGCGACGGAAAGGTGTGGGTGACCACGATCGACGAGATCGTGCGCGTCCGCACCGGCGAGCGCGGCGCCGACGCCCTGTAGAGGAAGGACCCCCTTGCCCCCACCTCTCGCACGCCGGCCTCACCCGGAGGCTCGGCCCGAGCTCGCGAGGGTTGAGAGGGGCGAGGTCCTTCCACCTGCAGGGGGGCCGATCGGCCGGGGTGGCGGGGTCGCCTGCCGCCCCGGCCGACGCCGTCCGGGGGACGTCCCAGAGGAGCGAGGGGGGAACGTGCTGGACACCGGGTCGCTGCCCGCACTGCCACGGGCCGAGCGCAGGGAGGTGCTCGACACCTGGCTCGCCGGCCTGCTGGACGAGGCGGTCGCGGGCACGCCGCCGCCCCGCTCCCGCCGGGGCGGTCCGCCCCCGCGCACGGGTACCGAGGGCGTCGCCCTGGTCGCCGTCGGCAGCCTGGGTCGCCGCGAGCCCCCGCCGCACGGCGACCTCGACCTGGTCCTCGTCCACGAGGGGCGGCCGGAGATCGCCGCCCTCGCCGACGCGGTCTGGTACCCGATCTGGGACGCCGGACTGCGCCTCGACCACTCGGTGCGCACCGTCGCCGAGGCCGTCGGCGTGGCCTCCACCGACGTCAAGGCCGGCCTCGGCCTGCTCGACGCCCGACTCGTCGCCGGGGACGCCGGACTCGCGGCGACCCTGCGCGCGGCCACCCTCGGCAGCTGGCGGCAGTCGGCGTCCCGGCTGCTGCCCCAGCTGCGCGACCTGCGCCGCGGCCGTGCCCGGCAGGTCGGGGAGCTGGCGTTCCTCCTCGAGCCCGACCTCAAGGAGGCCTACGGCGGGCTGCGGGAGGGCCAGGTGCTGCGCGCGGTGGCCGCCGCCCAGCTGGCCGACGAGCCCACCGCCGAGGCCGAGGAGGCCTACGCGTTCCTGCTCGACGTCCGCGACGAGCTGCGCCGGCGCACCGGCCGACCGGCCGACGTGCTGGTCCGCCAGGAGCAGCGCCCGGTCGCCGTGGCCCTCGGCCTGCCCGACGAGGACGCGCTGCTGCGTGAGGTGAGCCTGGCCGGGCGCCGGCTGGCCTTCGTCGCCGACGAGACGTGGCGGCGGGTGGAGGCCACGCTGGTCCGCCGTCCCCGCGGCCGCTACCGACGGGTCCGCCGCGAGCCGCTGGCCGAGGGCGTCGTCCGCCAGGGTGACGAGGTCGTGCTCGCCCGCGACGCCCGCCCCGCCGCCGACCCCGGCCTGGTGCTGCGCGGCGCGGCCGCCGCCGCCCGCGAGGACCTGCTGCTCTCGCCGTACACGCTCAAGGTGCTCGCGGTGCACGCGCCGCCGGTGCCCGAGCCGTGGCCGGCCGAGGTGCGCTGGTCGTTCCTGCGGCTGCTGGCAAGCGGGCGGCCCGCGGTGGCGGTCCTCGAGCAGCTGGACCAGGAGGGGCTGCTGTCCCGGCTGCTGCCGGAGTGGGACCGGGTCCGCTCGCTGCCGCAGCGCCACCCCTGGCACCGCTACACCGTCGACCGGCACCTGGTCGAGGCCGCCGCGGCCGCCGCGGAGCTCACCCACGACGTCGACCGGCCCGACCTGCTCCTGGTCGGCGCGCTGCTGCACGACATCGGCAAGGGCTGGCCCGGCGACCACAGCGAGGTCGGCGAGCCGATCGCGGCCGGGATCGCCACCCGCATGGGCTTCACCGAGGCCGACGTCGCCACGCTGGCCGCGATGGTGCGCCACCACCTGCTGCTGCCCGACACCGCGACCCGGCGCGACATCGACGACCCCGCCACGATCGACCGGGTGGCCGCGACCATCGGGCACGACCCCGCGCTGCTGCAGCTGCTGCACGCCCTGGCGCAGGCCGACGGCGCCGCGACCAGCTCCTCGGCCTGGTCGCCCTGGAAGGCGCACCTGGTCGCCGCGCTCGTCGCCCGCGTGCAGGCGCGGCTGGGCGGCACCCCGGTGCCCGAGCCCGAGCCGGTGCTGCACCCGGGGGAGCCGCAGGTGAGCACCGGCGCCCCGGCCGACGCCGGCACCGGCATCTCGGTCGGGGTGGAGGACGTCGCCGACGGCCAGCAGGTGACGATCGTCGCGCCCGACGGGCATGGCCTGTTCAGCCAGCTAGCGGGGGTGCTGGCGCTCAACCAGCTCGACGTGCGCGCCGCCAAGGTCAACGTCGTCGGGGAGCGGGCCACCGCCGTCTTCGCCGTCCGGCCGCGGTTCGGGCGGGCGCCGGTGGCCTCGATCCTGGCCGACGCCGTGCGGGCGGCCCTCGAGGGCACCCTGCCGCTGGCCGAGCGGCTGCGGCAGCGGGAGGCCGACTACCGGCAGGACGCGGTCCGGGGGACGCCACCGCGGGTGTCCTGGCACAACGGCGAGGTGACCGGCGACGCCACCGGCATCGTCGAGGTGCGCGCGGGGGACCGGGCGGGGCTGCTGTACCGGCTGACCGCAGCCCTGGTGACCGAGGGCCTCGACGTCACCTCCGCGCGGATCGAGACCCTCGGCGCCGACGCCGCCGACCACTTCTACGTCGCCAACCCCTCCGGGGAGCCGATCAGCACCGACCAGCGGGCCCGCGTGGAGGCCGCCCTGGCCGCCGCCGTCCGGGGCACGGTGGCCGATCCCGTGGCCGATCCGGCGGACACGCCGCGCTGAGGTCCGCGGTCCTGTCGTACCCCCGTGCCACCGTCCGGGGCGAGCGGGACGGAACGGTCCCGCCGACCACGGCAGGGAGGCACCCGCATGACCGGCACGTCCTTCGAGGTCGCCGCAGCCGAGGGCAGGGTCTGGCCCTGCCCCTCCTGCGACCGGGACCGGGAGTTCGTCCAGCCGCCGTGCGTCGACGGGCACACCGAGGACGGCGGCGAGTGCCCCGAGTGGGCCTGCGCCGACTGCGGGACGGCGGTGTTCTCGGCCGCGCCGGTGGCCGCCGTGGTCGCGCCCGTCCGCCGCGCCGCCTAGTCGCAGCGGGGTCCGCACGCGATCCGGCCGGTCGATCCCGCCGTCCCCGGGCCCACGCTCGTTAGGCTGGTCGGGAGGTGGCGCGACGGCCCCGGGGCTCCCCGGACGCCGGAGGCCGAGCAGCCGGTCGGAGCGACCGGCCGGCCGCGCCCGCGAGCTCTGCGAGGACGTGCTGTGTTCGAGACCCTCTCCGACCGCCTGGACAAGGTCTTCAGCGGCCTGCGCGGCAAGGGCCGGCTGACCGACGCCGACATCGACGCGACCGCGCGCGAGATCCGCATCGCGCTGCTCGAGGCCGACGTCGCGCTGCCGGTGGTGCGGGCCTTCATCACCGCGGTCAAGGAGCGGGCGCGCGGGGCCGACGTGTCCCAGGCGCTCAACCCCGCGCAGCAGGTCATCAAGATCGTCAACGAGGAGCTCATCGAGATCCTCGGCGGGGAGACCCGGCGGCTGCGCTACGCCAAGCAGTCGCCCACGGTGATCATGCTCGCCGGTCTGCAGGGCTCCGGTAAGACGACGCTGGCCGGCAAGCTCGGCCGCTGGCTGAAGGCCCAGGGGCACACGCCGCTGCTGGTGGCCGCCGACCTGCAGCGGCCCAACGCGGTCAACCAGCTCTCCATCGTCGCCGGCCAGGCCGGGGTCGACGTCTTCGCGCCCGAGCCGGGCAACGGCGTCGGCGACCCGATCCGCGTCGCCGCCGACTCCATCGACCACGCGCGGCGCACCATGCACGACGTCGTCGTCGTCGACACCGCCGGCCGGCTGGGCATCGACGCCGAGCTGATGGCGCAGGCCGCCGGCATCCGCGACGCCGTGCGGCCCGACGAGACGCTGTTCGTCGTCGACGCGATGATCGGCCAGGACGCCGTTACCACCGCCGAGGCCTTCCGTGACGGCGTGGGCTTCACCGGCGTCGTCCTCACCAAGCTCGACGGTGACGCGCGTGGTGGTGCGGCGCTCTCGGTCCGCCACGTGACCGGCCAGCCGATCATGTTCGCCTCCACCGGCGAGAAGCTCACCGACTTCGACGTCTTCCACCCCGAGCGGATGGCCTCGCGCATCCTGGGGATGGGCGACGTGCTGACCCTCATCGAGCAGGCCGAGCAGGCGTTCGACGCCGAGCAGGCCGAGAAGATGGCCGGCAAGCTCGTCAGCCGCGAGGGCTTCACCCTCGAGGACTTCCTCGAGCAGATGATGGCCATCCGCAAGATGGGTCCGATCGCCAACCTGCTCGGCATGCTGCCCGGCGCCGGGCAGATGAAGGAGCAGCTCAAGCAGGTCGACGACCGCGACCTGGACCGCACCGCGGCGATCATCCGCTCGATGACGCCCGAGGAACGGGTCAACTCCAAGATCATCAACTCGTCGCGGCGGGTGCGCATCGCCAACGGCTCGGGCGTCACCGTCACCGAGGTGAACCAGCTGCTGGAGCGCTTCGCCCAGGCCCAGAAGATGATGGGCCAGATGGCCGGCAGCATGGGTCTGCCCGGCATGGGTCCGATGTCGAAGAAGGCCCGCGGGCGGCAGATGCAGGCCCAGTCGAAGAAGGGCAAGAAGGGCAAGGGCAAGAAGGGTGGCGGCCCCGCTCGCCGGCCCGTCGGCGCGCCCGGTCTGCCGCCGGGCGCGGGCAACCCCTTCGGCGGCGGGTTCCCGACCGGCGGGATGCCGGGTGGCATGCCCGGGCTGCCCCCGGGTCAGGGCCTGCCCGACCTCACCAAGCTGAACTTCGACCAGCCCGGGGACGAGCGGCCCTCCCGGTGACCGCCCCGACCCTGCACCTCTCCGGCGTCGTCCTGCCCGAGGGAGAGCACCGGGACCTGTGGGTCCGCGACGGCCGCGTCACCTTCGAGCCGGTGCCCGGCGCCGAGACCGTCGGCCGCGGTGGCTGGTTGGTGCCCGGCCTGGTCGACGCGCACTGCCACGTCGGTATCGGTCGCGGCGGTGTGCCCGTCGAGGACCTCGCCGGCCTGCGCGAGCAGGCCCTGACCGAGCGCGCCGTGGGGGTCCTGGCGCTGCGGGACTGCGGCTCCCCGGTCGACACCCGCGCCCTGGACGACGAGCCGGACCTCCCGACGATCGTCCGCGCCGGGCGGCACGTCGCGCGCACCCGCCGCTACATCCCCGGCCTGGCCGCCGAGATCGAGCCGGAGGCGCTGGTCGAGGAGGTCCGCGCGCAGGCCCGCCGCGGCGACGGCTGGGTGAAGCTGGTCGGGGACTGGATCGACCGCGGCGTGGGCGACCTCGCGCCCGAGTGGCCGGCCGACGTCCTCGCGGCCGCGATGGCCGCCGCGCACGAGGAGGGGGCCCGGGTCACCGCGCACACCTTCGGCACCGACGCGCTGCCCGACCTCATCGGCGCGGGCATCGACTGCATCGAGCACGGCACCGGCCTGACCGAGGAGCTCATCGGGCAGATGGCCGCCCGGGGCACCGCCGTCGTCCCGACGCTGGTCAACGTCGAGAACTTCCCGGACTTCGCCGCGCAGGGGGAGCGCAGGTTTCCCACCTACGCGAGCACGATGCGGCGGCTGTACGCCTCGTCGGGCGCCGTCGTCCGGGCCGCGTTCGAGGCCGGGGTGCCGGTGTTCGCCGGCACCGACGCCGGAGGCGGCATCGACCACGGCCGGATCGCCGACGAGGTGCGCGCCCTGCACGCGGCGGGCATCCCGGCCGAGGCGGCGCTGGCCGCCGCCTCGTGGTCGGCACGCTCGTGGCTCGGGCTGCCGTGCATCGAGGAGGGGGCGCCGGCCGACCTGGTCGTCTACGATGCCGACCCGCGCGCCGACCTCGACACCCTGGGCCGCCCGCAGCGCATCGTCCTCCGCGGCCGCGTCGTCGCCTGAGCGCGGCGCCGGGGCGACGCACCGCCCGGCCACCGCGCAAACCCGTGGACGGCGCCCGCCGGGCGCCTGGGAGACTCGTCGCGTGCTGTTGCGGATGTCCACCCTCTTCCTGCGCACCCTGCGCGACGACCCGGCCGACGCCGAGGTCCCGAGCCACCGCCTGCTGGTGCGCGCCGGGTACATCCGGCGGGCCG
This sequence comes from Geodermatophilus sp., assembly GCA_035639575.1. Classification (GTDB taxonomy): domain Bacteria; phylum Actinomycetota; class Actinomycetes; order Mycobacteriales; family Geodermatophilaceae; genus Geodermatophilus. The sequence goes on along the minus strand of DASQXT010000267.1, from coordinate 892 downwards.
CGCCCGGCGGCTTCACCTGGCTGCCGCTGGGCTACCGGGTGTTCCGCAACGTGGAGCGCATCGTCCGCGAGGAGATGGACCGGATGGGCGCCCAGGAGGTGCACTTCCCGGCGCTGCTGCCCCGGGAGCCCTACGAGGCCACCAACCGCTGGACCGAGTACGGCCCCAACCTCTTCCGCCTCCAGGACCGCCGGGGTGTCGACTACCTGCTCGGCCCCACCCACGAGGAGATGTTCACGCTCCTGGTGAAGGACCTGTACTCGTCGTACAAGGACCTGCCGGTCGTGCTGTACCAGATCCAGACCAAGTACCGGGACGAGGCGCGTCCCCGGGCGGGGCTCTTCCGCGGCCGCGAGTTCACGATGAAGGACAGCTACTCCTTCGACGTCGACGACGCCGGGCTGGACAAGAGCTACGCCGCCCACCGCGACGCCTACATCCGGGTCTTCGACCGGCTGGGCCTGGAGTACGTCATCGTCTCGGCGATGTCGGGGGCCATGGGCGGGTCCAAGAGCGAGGAGTTCCTGCACCCGACCCCGATCGGCGAGGACACCTTCGTCCGCTCGCCCGGCGGGTACGCCGCCAACGTCGAGGCGGTCAGCACCGTCGTCCCCGAGCCGATCCCGCTCGAGGGGCTGCCCGAGGCCCACGTCGAGGACACCCCCGACACCCCGACCATCGAGACGCTCGTCGCGGTCGCGCAGCAGCTGTTCCCGGACGCCGGGTACACCGCCGCGGACACGCTGAAGAACGTCGTCGTCACGCTGGTGCACCCCGACGGCACCCGCGAGCCGCTGGTCGTCGGCCTCCCCGGCGACCGCGAGGTCGACACCAAGCGGCTGGAGGCGCAGGTCTCGCCCGCCGAGGTCGAGCCGTTCACCGACTTCGAGGG
>DASQXT010000266.1:0-7025 GCA_035639575.1 Geodermatophilus sp. | reverse complement strand
GCCCGCGTCTTCACGCCCAAGGACTTCGGGCTGACCGACATCATGGGCCAGATCGTCGACGTGGTCCGGGAGGCCAACGGTCTCGACGACCTGGTCCCGACCGAGGCCTGAACCGCGGTGTGGGCGCGCAGCGCTGCTGCGCGCTCACACCCGGCTCGGGGGCCCGAGGCGGACCTCGTCCACACCCGGCGAGAAGAGCACGCCGACCGGGGGGCCGGCCGCTGCGGGCAGCCCTGCCGCCTGCAGCGGATCACCGGCGAGATCGATGAGTTCGGCGGTTCGCAGGGGCCACGGCTCGTGCGCCACCGGCAGGTACACGGTGGAGCCGGCGACGCGGGTGTGCAGGCCCCAGCGGGCGGTCACGAACGCATCGAGGGGACCGGGCTCCACAGGCGCGCCGATGCGCAGGACGATCCGCAGGTGTCGGCCGACGAAGACGACGTACAGCTCGTCCCGCTGCACGCTGGTGCGCGACCACACGTACGGCAGGCGGGGTAGCGCCCGCGCCGCCAGCACGGGCAGCAGCCGGCCGGCGTCCATGCGCAGGAAGACGACGCCGCGGCGACCCCTCCCGTCCACGGAGTAGAGCCGTACGTTCACCTCGTCGAAGGCGCCGGCCCACGGCAGCGCGGGACCGACGCCGGGAGCCGTCCGCACGATGCGCAGCGACACCACGCCGACGTAGGTGACCCCGGCCAGCACGTCGGGCCGGGTGCCGGGCGGCAGCAGCGGCGCCGCGACGGCCGGGTCCAGCGGCCAGTGCAGGAACGCCACATCCCGCCAGACCTGCCGCAGCAGGACCGGCCGGACGTCGTCCGGCGGGGACAGCGGCACCCGGGGGGCCACGTCAGCCTCCCAGCTCCACCACGGTGCCCTCGGTGGCGCTGCGGCGGGCGGCGTCGAGCACCCGGGCGGTGGCGACGGCGTCCCGGGGGTCGACCGGCACCGGCCCCTGCCCGCGGACGGCGGCGGCGAAGGCCGGGTAGAAGGTGTCCCAGCGACCGCGCTCGGTGGGCACCACGACGCCCTCGTCGCCGCGGCGCAGCCGGCCCCAGCGCTCCTGCGGCTCGGCGCCCCAGTGCTCGTCCAGCGTCGCCGGCGTCTGCCCGGCCAGCAGCGCGGCCTCCTGCCCGTCCATGGGGCCGCCGACGACGTAGCCGCCCTCCGTGCCGCTGACCCGGAAGCGGTCGCCGGGTGCGCCCTGGCTCCAGCTGCCCCACAGGTGCGAGCGGGCGCCCTCGGCGTGGGTGAGCGCGACGAAGACGTCGTCGTCCAGGCCCGACTCCCGCACCCGCCACTCGGCGTAGACGCTCGTCACCGGGCCGAGCAGCACCAGCGCCTGGTCCACCAGGTGGCTGCCGAAGTCCAGCAGCGTGCCGCCGCCCGCGGCCGGCGGACCCGGTTCGGGCTCGAACCGCTCGAAGCGCGACTCGAAGCGGGTCACCGTGCCGAGCCGGCCGGCGTCCGCCAGCGCCCGGACGGTGCGGAAGTCGGAGTCCCAGCGGCGGTTCTGGTACGGCGCCAGCGCCAGCCGGCGGGCGGCGGCCAGCTGCACCGTCCCCTCCGCGGCCGGGGCGTCCAGCGCGAAGGGCTTGTCGCAGACCACGGCGAGGTCCAGGCCCAGTGCCTGCTCGCTCAGCGGGGTGTGCGTGTCCGCCGGGGTGGAGATCGCCACCGCCTCGGCGCCGGCGTCGGCCAGCTCCTCGAGCGAGCCGAAGGTGCGCAGACCGGGGTGCTCGGCGGCGACCTGTGCCCGCCGCTCGGCCGACGTCGTCACCACGCCGAGCAGGTCGACCTCCGGCGCGGCCGCCAGGAGGGGCGCGTGGAAAAACCGGCCGCCGAAGCCGTAGCCGACCAGTCCGAAGCGCACGGGTTCCATGCCGCGATCCTGCCCTGTCCGGGTCCGCCCGCGGGGGGCCGGACCGGTCCCGCGACACGGGCAACGCGGGGTGTCGCCTCGTGGGGAGCGTGACCCCCAGGCGCTACGGTCCCGCGCGTGCAGAGCCCCCGTCTCGCCGTGGCCGACCCCGACCGCCTCGCCGCGGTCGCCAGCTACCGGCTCGGCGGCCACGCCGGCGACGCCGACCTCGACGCCGTGGTGACCTACATGGCCCGCGCTCTGCACGCGCCCATCGCGGTGATCAACCTCGTCGGCCCGGACCTGCAGTGCTTCCCCGCCGAGATCGGCGTCGGCGTGCCGTTCTCGGACGTCCCCGACGAGCTGTCGTTCTGCGCCTACGTGGTGGCGATGCGGGAGCCGCTGGAGGTGACCGACGCGCTCGCGCACCCGGTGTTCGCCGAGAACCCGGCGGTGGCCGCCGGTGCCATCCGCTCCTACCTCGGCGTCCCCCTGATCGACGAGGACGGCTTCGTCCTCGGCTCGCTGGGGGTCTTCGACGACGACGTCCGCTCCTTCTCCGGGGAGGACCTCGACGTCCTGCAGATCCAGGTCCGCCTCGTGCGCAGCGTCCTCTCGCTGCGGCGCCAGGTCGTGGCGCACCGGTGGGACGCCCGCCTGCTGGTGTCCCAGGGGCGGGTGCTCGAGGCCGTCGCCACCGGCGCGCCGCTGGACGAGGTCCTCGAGCTGCTCTCCACCGCGGTGCGCGACCTGGCGCCGGACGCCGACGCCGAGCAGGAGCAGGTCCTGGCCCAGATCGTCGACCGGCTGACCACCGTGGCCACGGACGCCGACGGGTGGCGCCGGGCCCTCACCCGGGTGGCCCGGCAGGACCCGCTGACCGGCCTGGCCAACCGTGCCCACCTCCTCGACGCGGGCCGGGCCGCGCTCAGCCGGGGCGGTGCGGTCCTGTTCATCGACGTCGACCACTTCAAGCAGGTCAACGACCGCGGTGGGCACGCCGTGGGGGACCAGGTGCTCGTCCGCCTCGCCGATCGCCTCCGCACGCACCTGGAGCAGGTGCCCGGCGCGGTGGTCGGGCGGCTCGGCGGCGACGAGTTCGCCGCCGTCCTGCCCGGCGTGGACCGGGGGACGGCGACCACGCTCGGGCAGCGCCTCGTCCTCGCGCTGGTGGACGAGGTCGCGGTCGGACGCCGCCACGTGCAGGTCTCGGCGAGCATCGGGCTGGTCATGGCCGAGCCCGGCACACCGTTCGAGGAGGCCCTGCAGGAGGCCGACCAGGCCATGTACGGCGCCAAGGCGGCCGGCCGCGGGCGGTTGCACGGCGCACCCCTGCCGGTCCCGAGGTCGGCTAGCGTCGGCCCATGACTGCAGAGGGCGCACCCCGGGTCGAGCGCGACGGCGACGTCGTCACCCTCACGATGTGCCGGCCGGCCAAGCGCAACGCGCTCTCCCGGGACCACCTGACCCAACTGCTGGGCGCCGTGACGGCGGTGGGGGACAGCGACGCGGCCGGACTGGTGATCGCCGCGGAGGGGCCGGTGTTCAGCGCCGGGCACGACTTCGCCGACGTCGCCGGCCGGCCGGTCCCCGAGGTGCGCAGCCTGCTGCAGCTGTGCACCGAGCTCATGCAGACGCTGCACGACGTCCCGCAGGTGGTGCTGGCCCGGGTGCACGCCCTGGCCACCGCGGCCGGCTGCCAGCTGGTCGCCTCGTGCGACCTGGCCGTCGCCGCCGAGTCGGCCGGCTTCGCCGCGCCCGGGGGCAAGGGCGGCTGGTTCTGCCACACGCCGATGGTGGCCATCGCCCGCGACATCGGCCGCAAGCGGGCCATGGAGCTGGCGCTCACCGGCGACGTCATCGACGCGGCCACCGCGCTGGACTGGGGGCTGGTCAACCGGGTGGTGCCCGATGCCGAGCTCGACGCCGCCGTCGCCGACCTCATGACCCGGGCCACCCGCGGGTCGCGGGCCAGCAAGGCGTGGGGCAAGCAGACGATGCACGCCCAGCTCGGCCGGCCCGAGCGGGACGCCTACACCACCGCGGTCGAGGTGATGGCCGCCGCCAGCCAGCTGCCCGGCGCGGTCGAGGGCATGTCGGCGTTCCTGGAGAAGCGCCGCCCGGTCTGGCCCGACTGAAAGAGGACCCCCTGCCCCCCGCCACTCGGAGAAGGACCCCGTCCTCCCCACCCTTCGCAGGCTCAGGGCGGGTCCCGGGACGGGGCCGGCGGGCCCCTGGGGGGCCGCCCTCCGGGGCCGCGCGGTGAGAGTGCGCACACGCGGGATGGGCGGACGCCGGGGGTGCCTTGTCCTCTGACGTGCGCGACAGGTGGGACCTCACCCGGCGGCGTGCGCTCGACTTCGGACGGATGACGGCCGACTCCTGAGCGCCCGCGCGCTCCGCCGTCCCCTCCGCACCGTCCCCGGAAGGCACTCCCGTGCTCGCTCGTCTCCGCCGCGTCCCGTTCGCGGCGCAGGTCCTCCTCGCCCTCGTGCTGGGCGTCGCCCTCGGGCTCGTCGCCCGCGACCTGGGTCCCGTCGCCGACGGGACGCCGAACTGGCTGACCAGCACCCTCCAGACCGTCGGCAGCACCTTCGTCACGCTGCTCAAGGTCCTGGTCCCGCCGCTGATCGTCACCGCGGTCATCGTCAGCATTGCCAACCTCAAGCAGGTCTCCAACGCCGCCCGCCTGGCCGGACAGACGCTGCTGTGGTTCGCGATCACCGCCCTCATCGCGGTCTCCCTCGGCATCGGCCTGGGCCTGCTCACCCAGCCGGGCCGCAACAGCTCCGTCGACGTCGCCGCCCAGGCCGCGCCCGAGACCACCGGTTCCTGGTGGGACTTCCTCACCGGCCTGGTGCCCACCAACGTCCTCGGCCTGCAGGCCTCCGCCGGCAGCGACGGTTCGGTCGGCCTGTCCTTCAACGTGCTCCAGCTGATCGTGCTCGCCGTGGCGATCGGCGTCGCCGCGCTCAAGGTCGGCGAGCCGGCCGAGCCGTTCCTGGCGCTGACCCGCTCGGCGCTGGCGATCGTGCAGAAGCTGCTCTGGTGGGTCATCCTGCTGGCCCCGATCGGCACCGTCGGCCTGATCGGCAACGCCGTGGCCAGCTACGGCTGGGAGTCCCTGGGCTCGCTCGGCGTCTTCGCCGGGTCGGTCTACGCCGGCCTCGCGGTCGTGCTCTTCGTCGTCTACCCGGTGCTGCTGCGGCTGCACGGCCTCTCGCCGCTGCGGTACTTCGCCGGGGCCTGGCCGGCCATCCAGCTGGCGTTCGTGTCCCGCTCGTCGATCGGCACGCTGCCGGTGACCGAGCGGGTGACCGAGCAGAACCTCGGGGTACCGCGGTCCTACGCGTCCTTCGCCGTCCCGCTGGGCGCGACCACGAAGATGGACGGCTGCGCGGCGATCTACCCGGCGCTGGCGGCGATCTTCGTGGCGCAGTTCTTCGGCGTGGACCTCGGCCTGACCGACTACCTGCTCATCGTGCTGGTCTCGGTCGTGGGCTCGGCGGCCACGGCCGGGGTGACCGGCGCGGTGGTCATGCTGACGCTGACCCTCTCCACGCTGGGCCTGCCGCTGGCCGGCGTCGGTCTGCTGCTGGCGATCGACCCGATCCTGGACATGGGCCGGACCGCGGTGAACGTCGCCGGTCAGGCGCTGGTCCCGACGATCGTCGCCAAGCGCGAGGGCATCCTCGACGTGGACCGGTACCGGTCGACCTCCACGGTCGACCCGGTGGCCCGGGTCGCGGTGGACGACGACCTGCGCCAGCCGGCAGTCGCCTGACAGAGGACCCCGTCCTCCCCTTCCCTCGCACGCTCGGGGCGGGACCCGGGACGGGGCCGCCCGCAGGCCCGGCCCTCCCGTCCGGAGGAGCCGGGCCTGCGGCGCCTCACCCCGGTCCGAGGTCGGCGCAGCCGGTCTCGTGCGGCAGCAGCGGGCGCAGGGTGAGCGTCCACCGGCTGCCGTCGCCGGCGACCCACGGCGTGAGCGTGGTCGCCGACGCGGCCGCGGCCAGGACGGCGTCCGCCTCGGCTCCCCGGGCGACGACGCAGGACAGGCCTACCCCGCCGGGCAGCGGCCCCCCGGGGAGGGGCTCGCCGGGCAGCGCGGGCCCGGGCCAGGCCGCCTCCGGCTGCAGCAGCGCGGGGTCGGTGGGCGGCGTCCACGGCCCGGCGACGGCCGCCACCGCCGTGGCCGCGTAGGGCTCCGGCCCGGTGGCGCCGAGGGGCTCGGGCGAGGTGAGCACCTCGAGCAGGCCGCGCAGCTCGCCGCGTGCCGCCTGTTGCTCCAGGGTGAGCCCGCTGTCGTCGGGCAGCTCGAACAGCGCGGGGACCTCGCGCACCGACGTCCCCGTGTCGGTGACGAGGGTGAAGCGGGTCGCCGGGGCGTCGGCGACCGGGGGCGAGCCCAGGTCGGCGGTCTCCGTCACCCCGGCCGCGACGGCGCGGTCGACGACGGTCCGCACCCCCTCGGCGTCGAGCTGCCACACCTGCAGGGAGGGCAGCGCGGGCGGCGGGTAGACCTCGATCTGCGCCCCCGGCGCCACGATCCGGCCGTCGCCGTAGACGGCGACGAGCGGCACCCGGGTGGCCAGCGCCTCGGGTGTGGTGAGGCCGCCGACGTGCTCCACCTCGAGCACCAGCCGACCCGGACCGTCGGGGACGGGCGCCGGCGGGGCAGCCGCCTCGCGGCCGCGGTCGCCGGCGCACCCGGCCAGCAGCACCAGCGCGGCCAGGACGGCGGTCAGCGGAGCGGGTCGCACCTGGTCAGGATGCCGTGCGACCGCGGGGACCCCCGGCGTCCCGGGCCCGTCGTTGCCGGTTCGGTACCGTCGGTCCCCGTGCGCCTGGTCATCGCCCGCTGCTCGGTCGACTACGTGGGGCGGCTGACCGCCCACCTGCCCATGGCGCCGCGGCTGCTGCTGGTCAAGGCCGACGGCTCGGTCTCCGTGCACGCCGACGACCGCGCCTACAAGCCGCTGAACTGGATGACCCCGCCGTGCTCGTTCAGGGACGAGCTGGTCGACGGATCCGGCACCTGGACGGTCACCAACAAGGCCGGCGAGCAGCTGATCATCACCATCGAGTCGGTCGAGCACGACAGCTCCCACGAGCTCGGCGTCGACCCGGGCCTGCAGAAGGACGGCGTCGAGGCCGAGCTGCAGCG
>DASQXT010000265.1:0-3393 GCA_035639575.1 Geodermatophilus sp. | reverse complement strand
ACCCGGTACCGCTGGGGCGCGATCGCCTGGCTGCTGACCCTGCAGTTCTTCGTCGTCGAGACCGTCGTCCAGCTGCAGACCGGCGGCTCGTACAGCCGCGCCGACGACGTCATCAGCGTCCTGGGGACGGCGGACTCCGCGGCGCCGCTGCTGATGAACGCCTCGTTCGTCCTGCAGGGCCTGCTCATCGCCGTGGGCGCGGTGCTGCTGCGTCCCGCGCTGGCCGGCCTCGGCGGCCGGATGGTGCCCGCCTTCCTCACCGCGGCCGCCGTCGGCGTCGTCCTCGTCGGGCTCTTCCCGCTCGGCAGCCAGGACGACCTGCACCAGGCCGGCGCCGGGCTGCACTTCGTCGGCGGCGGGCTGGGACTCCTCGCGCTGGCCTACGGCGTCCGGCCGCGCTCGGAGGCCCTCGGGACCGTGCTGGCGCTGCTGGGCCTGCTGAGCAGCGCGACGACGGTCTTCTTCGCCCTCGGCATCACCGAGCTCCTCGGTCAGGGCGGCACCGAGCGGGCCTCGGCCTACCCCATCCCGATCGGGCTCGCGCTGGCCGGCGGGGCGCTGTGGGCGCTCAGCCGGCGCCCGCAGGCCGAACCGCGTCCCTCCCGCCGTGAGCTGCGCGCCCAGGAGCGGGCCGAGCGCGCCGAGCGGGCCCGGGAGCGCGACGCCGCCCTGGAGGCCTCGGCCGCCCGCCCCGAGCCGACCCGGACGCGGACCGACACCGAGCCCGACGACGACTTCGACCCCGAGGACCCCTGGGCCACCTCCCGGCGCCGCGAGTGAGGCCCCGGGACCGCGCCGCCCGTCACCGCTCGAAGCGCAGCACCTCGCTGACCGGACGCCGTCCCGACACGGGGGCGCCGGGCGTCGACGGGTAGCCCATCCGCAGCAGCATCTGCGGGTAGCCGACCAGCGAGAGCCGGGCGCGCATCCGGGTGCGGGTCGCCGGCCAGTCCAGCGCCTGGGTCAGCGGCGAGGTGACCAGCCCCTCGACCGTCGCCGCGAGCAGCAGCCGGCCCAGCGCCCGGCCGGCCAGCAGCCACGCGGTCCGGTCGTCGCCGTCGGTGCCCAGCAGGACGACGGTCGGCCGCTCCACCTCCGGCGGGGGCGCCGCCGGGTCACCGGCCGGCAGGAAGTCGTGCCGGACGCGGCTGCCGGCGACGAAGTCGCGGACCAGCCAGTTCGAGGGCCGCGTCGCCGGGTCCTCCTCCGGGACCGCGCCGACCGGGATGCCGTCCACCGCCGCCGGGTCGGTGCGCAGCCAGCGCTCGAGCTCGGCGAGGTACTCGGGGTCGCTGCGCTCGAGCTCCTCGGCGCGGGAGACGAGGAAGGCGGTGGCGAGCTCCTCGTCCGAGCCGGTGACCGTCCTGACCCAGACGCCGAGCGGCCCGGCGTCGGCCTGCACCCGCTCGAGCAGCCAGTCGGGGACGGCGCGCGGCAGGAACGGCGCCCGCTCGGTGTGCCGCCGGCCGATCGCGTCGGCCAGGGCGGTGTCGTCGGGCGTCACCTCGCGCGGCGCCGCGACGCGCACGGTGGCGAGGTGGTCGGGGTCCTCCGCGGTCGGGAGCAGCTCGACGTCCGCCTCGACGCCGGCCGCGCGCAGCGCCACGGTGGCGAACTCGGCGGCCACGCCGCAACTGATCACCTGCTGCCGGCCGCTCCGGTCCAGCACCGGCAGCGCCCGCTGCCGGTCCCGGTGCAGCTCGAGCCGGTCGCCGGAGGCGGTGAACCGCCACGGCTGGGTGTTGTGGATCGACGGTGCCCGGGTGGCGGCGGCCACCACCGCCGTCCACTGCTGCTCGTCCATCCCCGCTCCCTCCCACCCGGGGACGACGAGACCCCCGGGACCCTCCTGCCTAGTCCACGGACGGCGCCAGGTCGACGGCCCCTGGCCCCTCCCGCGAACGACCCGCCCCAGGGGACCATGCCCGCCATGAGCGCACCCGACACCGGTGTCCGGCACCCGCGCGTCCTGGTCGGCTACGACGGTTCGCCGAGTGCGGTGAACGCGATCGAGGCGGCTGCGGCGCTGCTGCCCTCGGCCACCGCCTCGATCCTCAACCTGTGGGAGCCGCCGTTCACCTCCCCCGAGCTGCGGCACCGCGTCATGGAACGCGCCGCCAACGCCGAGGCGCTGGGCCGGTTGCTGGAGACCGAGGGCAGGGCCGAGGCCGAACGGCTGGCCGGCAACGGCGTGAAGCTCGCGCGGGCCGCGGGGTGGGACGCCGAGGCGCTGGTCAAGCGCACCTTCGGCGGTGACGGCCACCAGTTCGCCCGCACCGCCGAGGAGCTCGACGCCGACGTCATGGTCGTGGGCTCGCGCGGGGCGAGCGGCATGCGCGCCTCGATGGGCAGCGTCTCGGAGCTGGTGGTGCACGTCAGCCCGGTGCCGGTGCTCGTCGTCCCGCACCCGCTGACCACGGTCGAGTGGGCGGCGGTGCAGTCCGGGCCGGTCGTCGTGGGCAACGACGCCTCGGAGCACGCGCAGCGGGCGCTCGCCGCGGCCACCACGCTGTTCCCAGACCGGACGCGGCTGATGGTCACCGTCGAGGAGGCCCCGGGCTCGCCCGCCCCGTCCCCCGTCGAGGGCACCGAGCGGGTCACCGTCCGCTGCTCCGGGCGGGCCGGCCGGCCGCGGGCCACCGCGGCGACCCTGGCCGACGAGGCGGCCCGTCGCCGCGCGGCGGTGGTCGTCGTGGGCAGCCGCGGCCGCGGCGGCGCCCGCGACACCCTGGTCGGCCACGTCACCCGCGCACTCCTGCACTGCGCACACCGGCCGGTGCTGGTCGTCCCGTCCCGGCCCGCGGGCTGAGCTCAGGCGCTGGCGGCGGCCCGCCGCACCTCCGGGTCGGGCCCCCGCACCGCCGAGCGCCGGCGGGACAGCGCCACGCCCGCCAGGCAGACCGCGCCGCCGACCACGGCCAGCGCCGGCGGCACCTCGCCGAGCAGCAGCCAACCCATCAGCACGACCAGCGGCGGCACCAGGTAGGTGGTCACGCCCAGCCGCCCGGCGTCGGTGCGCGCCAGCGCGTAGGCCCACGTGCTGAATGCCAGCGCGGTCGGCACCGCGCCCAGGTACACCAGCCCGGCCACCGACGCGGGCGGGGCCGCGCCCAGCTCCGTCACCAGCGATCCGGCCCACGGCAGGCAGCACAGCGCCCCGACCGCGCACGCCGTGGCCGTGACCTGCAGCGGAGGCAGCCGGCGCAGCACCGGCTTCTGCGCGACGACCCCGGCGGCGTACGTGACCGCGGCGACCAGGCAGAGCACCACGCCCAGGACGTCGGCCTCGGCCCCGCGGGTGGCCAGGCCGATGAGAAGCACGCCGGCGAAGGCCACCGCCAGCCCGGCCACCAGCCACCGCGGGAAGCCCTCGCCCAGCCACAGCCCGGCGAG
>DASQXT010000264.1:0-15864 GCA_035639575.1 Geodermatophilus sp. | reverse complement strand
CGACCGGCGGCTGCCCGGGCAGGCCGTTGACCACCAGCTGCCCGAAGTCGTGGCCGTCGGCCAGCCAGGTGCGCCACTCGTCGTCGTCGAGGGCGGCGTCCCAGGGGTGGATCAGCACGAGGCGCCTCCGTCGGTCGCGGGGGAGTGGGTGAGCAGCCGCCGGTGGATGACGGCGTCCGGGCTGAGCGCGAGCAGCGCGTCGGTGAGGGCGTCGGCCGCGGCGGAGGCGTCGTCGTCGGACAGCGGGTCGAGGACGTCGAGGACGAACACGGCGCTGCTGGTGGCGGTGGTGAGGCGGGTGCGGGTGCACTGCCGCCAGTTCCACCGCCGGCAGGTGACGCCGTCGTCGTCGCGCCAGACGACCTCGCCGGGCTCAGGGTGCTCGACGGCGGCCTCGCCGCCGGCGGTGGTGTCGAACGGCTCGCTGCCCTCGGCGCGGATCAGGCGCGGCGGCCCGGCGTAGGCGGCGCGGTCCTCGCCGCCCAGCGGCAGCAGGTGCGCTATCGAGACGGCGTTGTAGACGTCGGTGATCCGGTCGATGCGCGGCAGCCCGTCGGGGTCGAGGCGGCGCAGCAGGGCCTCCACGCTGGGGCGGGTGCGCTGCGGCTTGGCGCCGAAGGCCCGGTAGGCCTCCCGCCAGGCCGCCGGGTGCGGCAGCTGCTCGGGCGGCCGCCCGTCGAGCCGCTCCCGCGCGGTGCTCTCGGCGTCTGCGAGGAGGCGCTCGCTGACCGCGTCGCTGGGGCCGCCGCGCAGGCCGTCGGCGGTGAGCAGCAGCGCGCGGTAGTCCGGTCGCAGCGTGAACACGGCGGCGTCGACGGTGGCGGCGGCCAGCCACTCCTGCGGGTCGCTCGGCGCGCCGGCGTGGTAGTCGTCGGTCACTTGCGGCCTCCGCCGACGTGCGGCTGGAACACGGTGAGCGCGAAGCGGGCGGGGGCGGCCGCCTCGGCCGGGGTCGCGTAGCCGTGCGGGACGTCCCCGGCGAAGGTGACGGAGTCGCCGACGCCGAGCCGCTCGGTGCGGTCCCCGACGCGCAGGTCCACCTCGCCGTCCAGGACGAGCAGCAGCTCGCGGGTGCCGGCGCTGTGCGCCTCGGTGGCGTGCGCTTCGCCGGGCTGCAGGGTCCAGTCCCACAGCTCGACGACGTCGGGCGGCTCGGTGCCGGCGACCAGCAGCGCCTGTCCGCCGCGCGGGCCGCGCCAGAGCACCGGCGCGGTCCCGGCGGCGGTGACCGTCAGCGTGTGGGGCCGCTCGACGTCGACCAGCACCGGCAGCCCGACGCCGAGGGCGTCGCTGATCCGGAGCAGCGTGGCGATGCTGGGGTTGCCCTCGCCGTGCTCGATGGTGATCAGCATCCGGCGGCTGACCCCGGAGCGGTCGGCGAGGTCGTCCAGCGTCCAGCCGTGCGCCGTGCGGTGCTGCCGGACGCGGGCACCGATCTGCTCGTTGACCGCGACCACTGCTGCCGTCATGCCGCGCCTCCCTTGCGTTCACCCCGGGCCGTCCGTCTACGCTGCCCTCGATAGTGCAACATAATGCATCGCAGGGGAAGGGTGACGACATGGACCACCTCGACACCGCGGCCGGGCGGCTGCACGTGGAGACGCGGCTGGCCGCCCTCGGCCGCGGCGCGCACGAGCCGGGGCAGCCGCTGAACGTGCCGATCGTCCCGGCGTCGAACTTCCGGGCCCCGTCGCAGCTGGGGACCGCACGGGAGTACTCCCGCGACGACGGCACCCCGGGCTGGGACGCACTCGAGGCGCTGATCGGCGACCTCGAGTGCGGTCCGGCGGTGTGCTTCTCCTCGGGCATGGGAGCCATCGCCGCGGTCCTCGAGCTGCTGCCGGTCGGCGCCCGCGTCGTGGCGCCCCGCGACAGCTACACCGGCCTACGCGGGCTGCTGGAGGACGGCGCCGCGGCCGGCGGCCGCTGGCAGCTGCGCACGGTGGACATGGCCGACGCCGGCGCGCTGGCCGACGCCGTCGCCGACGCGGACCTGGTGTGGCTGGAGACACCGAGCAACCCGCTGCTCGAGGTCGTCGACATCGCCGCGGTCGCAGCGGCGTCGGGTGCGCTGGTCGCCGTCGACAACACCTTCGCCACCCCGCTGCTGCAGAACCCGCTGGCGCTCGGCGTCGACTTCGTCGTGCACAGCGCGACCAAGTTCATCGGCGGGCACTCCGACCTGCTGCTCGGCGCGGTCGTGGCCCGCCGACCCGAGGACCGGGAGCGGCTCGTCCGTCGCCGCGAGGTCGCCGGCGCCACCCCGGGCGCGCTCGAGGCGTTCCTGGCGCTGCGCGGCGCCCGCACCCTCGCTGTCCGGCTGCGCCAGGCGCAGGAGACCGCCGGCGAGCTCGCCGGCCGGCTGGCCGCCCACCCAGCGGTCAGCCGCGTGCGCTACCCCGGCCTGCCCGGCGACCCGCACCACGACCTCGCCGCCCGCCAGATGCGCGGCTTCGGCGCCGTGCTGAGCTTCGAGGTCGCCGACGCCGCAACCGCGGACGCCATCTGCGCCGCCGTCCGGGTCGTCACGCACGCCACCAGCCTCGGCGGCGTGGAGTCCACCATCGAGCGGCGCGCGAAGCTGCCCGGCCAGGAGCACGTCCCGGCCGCCCTGCTGCGCCTCAGCGTCGGGGTCGAGCACGTCGAGGACCTGTGGGCCGACCTCACCGCCGCCCTCGGTACCTCCGCCGCCGACCCGATCACCCTGTCAACCGCCCGTTCCGACGTCCCCGCCGGGAGCCACCCGTGATCGACACCGACCTGCCCACCGCCCCCGGAGTCGGCGCGCTGACCCGCGGTCTCGCCGCCTGCCTGGCCTCGGTCACCGAGGTCCCGGTCGGCGAGCTCCCGCTCCCTCCCGGCGGCCTGTCCTCGGCCGTCGGCGCCCTCCGTACCTGGCTGGCCGGTCGGGACTCCGGCCTGGTGCCCATCGACGACCCCACCCGCTTCCAGTGGCCCGGCTGGTGGATCGCCGTCGTGCAGACCGCCGACACCGAGGTCGCCACAGTCGCCTTCGGCACCCCGCCGGGCATCGTGCTCAGCCCCCAGGACCCGGCCCTGCTGGGCCGGGCCACCGCCGAGCTGCCCATCACCGCCGCCTACGCCGTCGCCTCCCTCGACCCGGTCCTCCGGCCCGCCGCGGACACGCCGGACCTGCACGGCACCGTGGAGGCGCTCGCAATCGCACCCGCCGCCGAGGCCGACATGCAGCTGCTCGAGGTCGCCCGGGCGGTCGCCGGGCGCGGCCTCGACGGCGACCGGTACGCCGCCCGTGCCGGCACCTTCACCCCGCGCGGCGACCAGCGCCCCGGCTACGACCTCACCCTGATGGCCGCCGAGATCCTCGACGAGCTCACCGCCGCCGGCGTCGCGGTCGACTTCCCCGCCACCCGGCGCAACGTCCTCACCCGCGGCATCGACGTCAACGCCCTCGTCGGGCGCACCTTCCGCATCGGCGACGTCGTGTGCGAGGGCCTCCGGCTGTGCGAGCCCTGCGTCCACCTGGACCGGCTCAGCGGCCCCGGCCTGCTGCGGCCGCTCATCCACAAGGGCGGCCTGCGCGCCGACGTCCTCACCGACGGCGAGATCCGCCCCGGGGCGCCGATCCAGCCGGTCTGACCGACCTGCTCATGGACCTCGACCTGGCCCAGCTGCGGGCGCTGGCCGCGACCGTCCGCGGAGGCACGCTGGAGACGGCCGCGCGGGAACTCCACGTCACCCCGTCGGCCATCAGCCAGCGGCTGCGGGCGCTGGAGGTCGCCACCGGACGGATCCTGCTGGTGCGGACCAAGCCGGTGCAGGTGACCGAGTCCGGACAGGCGGTGCTGCGCCTGGCCCGGCAGGTGGACCTGCTGGCCGCGGACGTCGTCCGCGAGCTCGGCGGCGACGAGACGTCCGCGGTGCCGACGCTGCCGATCGCGGTGAACGCCGACTCGACGGCCACCTGGGTGCTGCCCGCGCTCGCGCCGCTGGCCGGGGAGGTCTGCTTCGAGCTGCACCGCGAGGACCAGGAGCACACCAGCGCCCTGCTGCGCGCCGGCACGGTCATGGCGGCGCTGACCACGGACGCCGAACCGGTACCCGGCTACCTGCGCGCCCAGGCCGGTCTCGACCGCCCCACCCGCGCACCACGTGCCCGCCGCCGCGGACCACGTCTCGGCCATCACCCTCGGTCTGGGCTGGGGCAGGTGCCCGAGCTCCAGACCCAGGCGGTCACGGCGGGACTCGTCGCCCTCGACCCGACCCACAGCGTTGACGTGGTCCTGTACCGGCAGCAGTGGCGATTGCACTCCACCGCGCTCGACCGCGTCCGCGACGTCGTGACGGCCGCCGCCAAGCGGGTACTGGAGCAGTCCAGCGGCTCCGAAGCCTGCGACGACGAACGAGAACGGTGATCAGAAGACGGCCGCGCCCGACAGCCTCCACCCGCGATGCGGTACAGGTTCAGCTGGACTTCGAACCGCGCGATGTGGATATCACGGCTTCCGCAGGACCAGCGGGCCGCTCGCCGACCCCGTCGCCATCCTCGCGGCCTTCTACGTCGGCAGGCTGCGGCTCGACGCTCACCTCCGCGGCCGTGGACAGCGCGCCGGTGAGCAGCTGCCGGTCTGCTGATCCGAGTCGAGCGCGGACAGTGCCTTGCCGAGGCTGACCCGGTTCTGCGCGTCGATCGGCGCGGTCTGTCCGTGCCGCGTGCCACCGTCGCGGGCCGGTCGAGGGGTGCGATCCGCGAGGTGCACGACCGCTGCCAACCGCCCGCCGGCGTCGCCGTCGGCAGGCGCCGGAGGTGTGGCGGGCGTGCCGGCGGCGCTGTCGGTGCGCGGGGCCGCTTCGGGAAGAGCGTGTCGACGCCGGGGTAGGGCGCCTTGATCGCGGCGACGCGGGCGGCGGTGCGGTGGCGGGTGGCCAGTCCGTGTGGCATGGCTGCACTGGTCCCGGACCGTCCGGCAAGCGCAGTCGCCCCCGCGCTGGGGTCACCGGCCGGGGATACGTGCGCGTCTGCGGCGGCTGCGGACTGCTGGGAGCGGAGCATGCCGCCGCGGTGCGGGGGGGCGGCCTCGGCCGCCTGGAGGTCCTGGGGAATTCCCCAGTCTGGAGTGGGCAAGGGGGGAGTTGAACCCCCACGTCCTTCCGGACACACGGACCTGAACCGTGCGCGTCTGCCATTCCGCCACTTGCCCTGGCGAGGACCGACAGTAGCAGCCTCCCTGGCGGGATCCCGGCAGGGGGTGGGTCGTCCTCCCAGCGGGTCCGTCGCGCCCTGCGGAACGTGAGTCGGTCCACGGCTGGCCGCTCCGTGGACGGCTACGATCATCGGTGGCAGACCGGAGGACCGCGCGAGCGCAAGGGAGCGACTGTGGGTGTGCTGCAGCGCTTCGAGCGGCGACTCGAGGGCATGGTCGGACTGGCCTTCGCCCGGATCTTCAAGGGCAAGGTGCACCCGGCCGAGATCGCCAAGGCCCTGACCCGCGAGGCCGACGAGCAGCGCGCCGTCGTGGGCGAGGGCCGGGTCCTCGCGCCCAACATCTACGACGTCCGGCTGGGCCCCACCGACCACGAGCACCTCGCCGAGTGGTCCGAGCAGCTGGCCACCCAGCTCGCCGACATGGTCACCGAGCACATCGAGGCCGAGGGCTACCAGGTCTTCGACGCCGTCCAGGTGCGCCTGGAGCGCGACGAGGCGCTGCCCACGGGCGTCTTCGAGGTCAGCTCGCACGTCGCCGACCCGTCGGCGAAGCCGGGCCCGCGCCTCGACGAGCCGGTCGGCCCCCGCAGCGGCGCCGTCCCCCCGCTGCCCCCGCTGCAGAACCGCATGGCCACCGACACCGGCCGGCAGGCCCCCTCGGCGGTGGTCGGCCGCGCCGGGGCCAAGCCCGGCGTCACCCACGTCCTGCTGGTCGACGGCCCCGGCACACGGCACGAGCTGACGACGGGGCGCAACGTCATCGGGCGCGGCACGGACGCCGACATCCGACTGCCCGACACCGGCGTGAGCCGCAAGCACGTCGACGTCGTCCTGGACAGCGGGACGGCGATCGCCGAGGACCTCGGCTCGACCAACGGCACCCTGGTCAACGGCCGGCGGATCACCCGTCAGCCGCTCGCCGACGGCGACGTCATCCGCATCGGCCACTCGGTGCTGGTCTACCGGCAGGACGGCGCGTGAGGCGGGTCGCGCCATGACGGCCGAGATCGTGCTGCAGATCTTCCGCTTCGGCTTCCTGCTGCTGCTGTGGCTGTTCATCTTCGCCGCCTTCCGGGTGGTCCGCGCCGACCTGTTCGGCGGCCGCGCCGGACGGGTGTCCTCGGTGCCGCCACGCGCCGCCACCCCGGGGAAGAAGAAGGCCCGCGGGGCGCCCAAGACCCTCGTGGTCACCGCCGGCCCGCTCACCGGCACGAAGATCACGCTGGGCGAGCAGCCGATCCTCATCGGCCGCGCCGACGACTCGACCCTGGTGCTCACCGACGACTTCGCCAGCTCCCGGCACGCCCGGCTGACCAACCGGGGCGGTCAGTGGTACGTCGAGGACCTGGGCTCCACCAACGGCACCTACCTCGACCAGCAGCGCGTCCAGGGACCGCTGCTGGTCGCGCCCGGTCAGCCGATCCGCATCGGGCAGACCGCGCTGGAGCTGCGCTCGTGACCCGCCGCCCCCCGGGGAGCCCGCCCCGATGAGCCTCGCGCTGCGCTACGCGGCCCGGTCCGACCGCGGCCTGGTCCGCGGCAACAACCAGGACTCGGTCTACGCCGGGCCCCGGCTGCTCGCCGTGGCCGACGGCATGGGCGGCCACGCGGCCGGCGACGTCGCCAGCAAGGTCGTCATCGCCGCCCTCGAGCACCTCGACGACGACGCGCCCAGCGGCGACATGCTGCAGGCGCTGCGCGAGGCGGTCTTCGACGGCAGCGAGCACCTGCGCGAGGTGATCCGCGAGTCCCCGCAGCTGGAGGGCATGGGCACCACGCTGACCGCCGTCCTGTTCGCCGGCGGCCGGCTGGCGCTGTGCCACGTCGGCGACTCGCGCGCCTACCTGCTGCGCGACGGCGTCCTGCAGCAGATCACCCACGACGACACCTTCGTGCAGACGCTGATCGACGACGGGCGGATCACGCCCGAGGAGGCCAACCACCACCCGCAGCGCTCGCTGCTGCTGCGCGCGCTCAACGGGCAGGACGTCGACCCCGACCTGTCGATGCGCGAGGCCCGCGCCGGCGACCGCTACCTGCTCTGCTCCGACGGCCTGTCCGGCGTGGTCAGTGAGGAGACGCTCGCCGAGGCCCTGCAGGACCCCGACCCGCAGTCGACCGCCGACCGGCTGGTGGAGCTGGCGCTGCGCAGCGGTGGTCCGGACAACATCACGGTGATCGTGGCCGACGTCGTGGAGGACGACGGCGAGGGCACCTTCCCGGTCGAGCCGGTGGTCGACGGCGCCGCGGGCGACAACGTCGGGCAGCGCGCGGTCGACCCGCGCTCGGCCGCCGGGCGGGCCGCGCTGGCCGACCCGCGACCGGAACCCCCCTCGTCAGCGGCACCGACGGCGGCCGCCCCACCGCCCCGCCGCGGGCGCCGACGGCTGCTCGGCGCGCTCGCCGCCGTCGTCCTGCTGGCCGCCGCCGCCGTGGGCGCCTACCTGTGGGTGCTGTCCAACTGGTTCGTCGGGGTGCACGACACCGCGGACGGCGCGCGCGTGACCGTCTTCCGCGGCCTGGACACCTCGCTGCTCGGCATGGACCTCAACCGGGTCTCCGACGTCACCGACCTGCCCGTCGCCGACCTGACCCCGGCTGCCGCGAGCAAGGCGCAGCGCGGCATCCCCGCCGCCGACGCCGCCCACGCCCAGCGCATCGTGTCGAACCTGCGCGAGCAGCGGCTGCCGCTGTGCCCCACCGAGGAGGACGTCGAGCCGGCGACGGTCGCGCCGACCGTGCCCCCGTCGCCCTCCCCCACGCCGACCCCCGACGGCACGGCGCCGACCGACGCCGCTCCCGTCCCGCCCGAACCGACGACTCCCGCGCCGACGTCGACCCAGCCGACGAGGACGTTCGAGCCCGGGGTGGACTGCCGGGAGGGCGAGTGACGTCCGGCCCCACGACCGACCCCCGCGCCGCGGCCCCGGGGACGGCGAACCCGCCCAAGCGCCGCAACACCGAGCTGGCCCTGCTCGGCTTCGCCGTCCTGATCACGCTGGTCGCGCAGGCGATCGTCGACCTCACCGTCACCGGCTCGCTGACCACGGAACTGGCGACCTTCGGGGTGTGGTTCACCGCGTTGTGGGTGGTCGCGCACCTCGTCGTCCGCCGGTGGGCGCCCTACGCCGACCCGCTGCTGCTGCCCGCGGTCGCCCTGCTGGTGGGCCTGGGGCTGTCGTTCATCCACCGGCTCGACCTGGCCACCCGGCAGGCCGACAGCACGGTCAGCCGCGAGGACGCCCCCGTCCAGCTGGTGTGGGCCACGCTGGGCATGGTGCTGTTCGTCGGCGTGCTGCTGGTGCTGCGCGACCACCGGCTGCTGTCCCGGTTCGCCTACACGCTGGCCCTCGTCGGCCTGGTGCTGCTGGCCGTCCCGGCGCTGCTGCCGTCGTCCCTCTCGGAGGTCAACGGCGCCAAGATCTGGATCCGGGTGGCCGGCTTCAGCATCCAGCCCGGCGAGTTCGCCAAGATCTGCCTGACGGTCTTCTTCGCCGCCTACCTCGTCGACAAGCGCGACGTCCTGGCGCTGGCCAGCCGCCGCGTCATGGGCCTGGAGCTGCCCCGCGGCCGCGACCTCGGCCCGGTGCTGGTGGCCTGGGGGCTGTCGATCCTCGTGCTGGTCTTCGAGCGCGACCTGGGCAGCTCGCTGCTGCTGTTCGGCATCTTCGTCGTCATGCTCTACGTGGCCACCGAGCGGGCCAGCTGGCTGCTCATCGGCCTGGGCCTCTTCGCCGGCGGCGCGCTCATCGCCTACCAGCTCTTCGGCCACGTGCAGCAGCGCGTCGACTCCTGGCTGGACCCCTTCGCGCACTACGACGGCTCCGGCTTCCAGGTGGCCCAGGCGCTGTTCGGCCTGGGCACCGGCGGGCTGTTCGGCGCCGGGCTCGGCGGTGGCCGCCCCGACCAGGTGCCGGTGGCCAAGAGCGACTTCATCGCCGCCGCGGTCGGCGAGGAGCTGGGCCTGTTCGGTCTGGTCGCGGTGATCATCGTCTACCTGGTGCTGGTCGAGCGCGGGCTGCGCACGTCGCTGATCTGCCGCGACGCGTTCGGCAAGCTGCTGGCCGCGGGCCTGTCCTTCGCCATCGCCTGGCAGGTCTTCGTCGTCCTCGGCGGGGTCACCGGCCTGCTGCCGCTGACCGGCCTGACCACGCCGTTCCTCGCCTACGGCGGCTCGTCGCTGGTGGCCAACTTCGTGCTGGTCGCCGTCCTGGTGCGGATCAGCGACGCCGCGCGCCGTCCGGCCGCCCCCACCGGGCCGCCCAGGCCCGCGCTCGGTGACGCCCCGACCGAGGTGGTGCAGACGTGAACGCCCCCCTGCGTCGCGTCGCGATCAGCGTGCTCGTGCTGTTCACGCTGCTGATCGTCAACGTCAACGTCATCCAGGTGGTCCGCTCCGACGAGCTGCGCTCCGACGGCCGCAACACCCGCGTGCTCGTCGAGGAGTACGACAGCGAGCGGGGCTCGATCGTGGCCGGCGGCACCGAGATCGCCAACTCCGTCCCGACCGACGACGCGCTCACCTACCTGCGGCAGTACGCCAACGGCCCGGTGTTCGCCCCCGTCACCGGCTACTACTCGCTGGTCTACGGCAACGCCCAGATGGAGCGGGCGGCCGACGACGTGCTCTCCGGCGAGGACGCCCGGCTGTTCACCCGACGCCTCGCCGACCTGTTCACCGGGCGCGACCCCTCCGGCGGCGACGTCGTCCTGACCCTGGACCCCGCGGTGCAGGAGGCGGCGATGGCCGGGCTCAAGGGCGTGACCGGCGCGGTCGTGGCCCTGGACCCCTCGACCGGGGCGGTTCTGGGCATGGCCAGCACCCCGACGTACGACCCCAACCAGCTCTCCAGCCACGACCCGGCCGCGATCCGCGCGTACGCCGACCAGCTGGGATCGCAGCAGATCGACCCGCGACTCAACCGGGCGATCAACGCGCGCTACTCGCCGGGCTCGATCTTCAAGGTGGTCGTGTCGGCGGCGGCGCTGTCCAGCGGCCAGTACACACCCGACACCGTCATCCCGGCGCCGCAGGAGCTCGTCCTGCCGGGCACCAGGACGGCGCTGGAGAACTTCGGCGGCTCGGCCTGCGACCCCAGCGGCCGGCAGAGCCTGATCGACGCGCTGACCATCTCCTGCAACACCGCGTTCGCCCAGCTGGGCATCGACCTCGGCGAGGACCGGGTGCGGAAGATGGCCGAGGCGTTCGGCATCGACGACGAGGGGATGAAGATCCCGTTGACCGTCGACGGCAGCACCATCGGCGAGATCCAGAACGACGCCGAGCTCGGGGTCAGCTCGATCGGCCAGCAGGACGTGCAGCTCACCCCGCTGCAGGCGGCGATGATCGCCTCCGCGGTGGCCGACGACGGGACCCTGATGCGCCCCTACCTCGTCGACCAGGTGCGCGCCCCGGACCTGTCGGTCATCGACCAGACCGACCCCGAAGAGCTCAGCCAGCCGGTCTCGGCCGAGGTCGCCGGCCAGCTGACCGAGATGATGACCAGCGTCGTGGAGAACGGCAGCGGCCGGCGCGCGCGGATCCCGGGGGTCACCGTGGCGGGCAAGACCGGGACGGCGCAGAACGCCGGCCCCGACCACAACTGGTTCATCGGGTTCGCGCCGGCCGACGACCCGCAGATCGCCGTGGCGGTCTTCGTGGCCAACGGCGGCGGCACGGGCGGCGACGTCTCCGCCCCCATCGCCCGGGACGTCATGCAGGCCTACCTCGACGGGCAGGGCGGCTGATGACACTGTCTACCGGGACGATCCTCGCCGGGCGCTACGAGATCACCGCCCCCATCGCCACGGGCGGCATGGGCGAGGTGTGGCGTGCCCGCGACCGCGTCCTCGACCGCGAGGTCGCCGCCAAGGTGCTCCGCAGCGAGTTCACCGGCGACCCGAGCTTCGTGGCCCGCTTCCGCAACGAGGCACGGCACACCGCGGCGCTGTCCCACCCCAACATCGCCTCGGTCTACGACTACGGCGAGACCGAGGACGAGCGCGGCGCCCGACTGGCCTTCCTCGTCATGGAGCTGGTCGAGGGCAAGCCGCTGGTCACGATCCTCCACGAGGAGGGCAAGCTCCCGGTCGACTGGACGCTGCACGTCCTCGGCCAGGCCGCCGACGGGCTCTCGGCGGCCCACCACGCCGGCGTCGTCCACCGCGACATCAAGCCGGGCAACCTCATCGTGCGCCCCGACGGCGTGGTGAAGCTGACCGACTTCGGCATCGCCCGGGCCCGCGACGCCACACCGCTGACCCGCACCGGCATGGTCGTCGGCACCGCCCAGTACCTCTCCCCCGAGCAGGCGCAGGGCTTCGAGGTCACCGCCGCGTCCGACGTCTACTCCCTCGGTGTCGTGGGCTACGAGTGCCTCACCGGTGGCCGGCCGTTCGACGGCACCTCGCAGGTCGCGGTGGCGCTGGCGCACATCAACCGCCCGCCGCCGCCCCTGCCGGCGAACGTGCCACCGGCGGTGCGGCTGCTGATCGAGCGCGCCCTGGCCAAGGACCCGGCCGACCGCTTCGCCGACGGCGCCGCCTTCGCCGCCGCGATCCGGTCGGTGGCCTCCGGCCAGGGCCCCTCCCCCGTCGGGCCCGCCACGACGCCGCCGTACCCGATGGGTGCCGCGCCCACGGCGCAGACCGAGGTCGTCGACGACCTCGCCGACTCGCGCACCCAGGTGCTGGGCGCCGCGTCCGCGGGCGGGGCCGCCGTCACGGGAGCACGCACCTCGGTGGGCGCCATGCCGCCCCTGCGCCGCACCGAGGACGACGACGCGGGCGGCCGGCACACCGCGCCCCCCACGGACGACGACCGCCGCCGCAAGCCCTGGGTGTGGCTGGTCGCCGGCCTGCTGCTGCTCGCCCTGCTGGGCGGCGGGCTGTGGGCCCTCTCGAGCAGCGGGGGCGACGGCTCGACCGGCACCGACGCCGCCCCCACCACCGCCGCACCGACCACGGCCTCCAGCGGGGCGCCCGGGTCGTTCTTCGTCGCGACCGGCGACTACGTCGGGAGGAACGTCGACGACGTCGAGGGCCTCCTGCGCGCCGCGGACCTGCAGGTCCAGACCCGCGAGGCCAGTGCCGCGCAGCTGGCCTCGCTCGGTCAGCCGCTGGACGAGGACGACGTCGTCACCACCGACCCGGTGAACAGCAACGTCTCGGCCGGCGACACCGTGACCCTCTTCTACGCCGCCGCCGACTACACGCCCGACACCGGCAACGAGGACTCCGGCACCGGGAACGACGAGACCCCCGCGGCCCCGACCACCCAGGCCCCGCCCCGGACGACCGCTGCCCCGGCCCCGACGACGGCCAACACGCCGCGCCCGTCGAGCTCGGCACCGGCCACGTCCAGCTCGGCACCGGCCGCGTCGAGCTCGGCGGCCGCGTCCAGCTCCGAGGCGGCGGGGTCGGCTGCCCCGGAGGCCGAGCTGCCCGCCGAGCCGGCGCCCGCGGGGGGCGACCGGCGCGGCGACGGCCGGCCGCAGGCGGAGGCCCAGAACCAGCCGCAAGCGGTCCAGGACACGGATCCGACGGCGTGAGCCGGGCCCCTCGCGCCGCCCGGGTCCGGCCGGTCGCAGCGGTTACGCTGCCCGGCGGCCCAGCCGTCCGCTGCGCTCCACTGAGTCCCGCCCGGACGCAGGACCGCACCGCCCGAGAGGACCTCCGATGACCACGCCCCAGGTGCTCGGTGAGCGCTACGAGATCGGCGGGGTGCTCGGTCGCGGCGGCATGGCCGAGGTGCACCGCGGCCGCGACCTGCGCCTCGGCCGCGAGGTGGCGGTCAAGGTGCTGCGCAGCGACCTCGCGCGCGACCCCTCCTTCCAGGTCCGCTTCCGCCGGGAGGCGCAGGCGGCGGCCTCGCTGAACCACCCGGCGATCGTCGCGGTCTACGACACCGGCGAGGACCGGTCGTCCAGCGGCGCCACCCCGTACATCGTCATGGAGTACGTCGAGGGCGATACCCTGCGCGACGTGCTGCGCCGGGAGGGCGTGCTCTCCCCGGAGCGGGCGATGAACTTCGCGGCCGACATCTGCGCCGCCCTGGACTTCAGCCACCGCAACGGCATCGTGCACCGCGACGTGAAGCCCGGGAACGTGATGGTCACGCCCCAGGGCACGGTCAAGGTCATGGACTTCGGCATCGCCCGCGCGGTGTCGGACTCGGCGGCCACCATGACCTCCACGGCCGCGGTGATAGGGACCGCCCAGTACCTCTCCCCCGAGCAGGCCCGCGGCGAGAGCGTCGACGCCCGCTCGGACGTCTACTCGGTCGGCTGTCTGCTCTACGAGCTGGTCACCGGGGCGCCGCCGTTCACCGGCGACTCGCCGGTCTCGGTGGCCTACCAGCACGTGCGCGAGGACCCGAAGCTGCCGTCGTCGGTGAACCCGGCGATCCCGCCGGACCTCGACGCCATCCTGCTCAAGGCGCTGAGCAAGAACCCGGCGAACCGCTACCAGTCGGCCGCGGAGATGCGCAACGACCTGCTGCGGGCGCTGGCCGGTCAGCGGGTCGAGGCCACGCCGGTGATGGGCGACGCCGAGAAGACCGCGATCATCGGCACCCCGCCCGGCGGGTACGGCGACGGCGACTGGGACGACGAGGACGACGGCGCCGGCAAGCGCCGGCGCAACCGGATCATCGCCGCGGTCATCGCCGGCGTGCTGATCCTCGGCGGCGTGATCGCCGTGGCGCTGCTGGTCAACGCCGGGGACGACCAGCCGGCGGCCGAGCCCACGGCGACGCAGGTCCCGGTGCCGAACGTGACCGGTCAGGACCAGGCGACGGCCACCCGGAACCTGGAGGCCGCCGGCCTGGCCGTCGGCACGGTCGGCAGCCGGGTGACCAGCGATCCGTCCCAGATCGACACCGTGCTGGGCACCGACCCGTCCAGCGGCACCCAGGTCGCCCCGGGCAGCGCGGTCAACCTGACGGTCGGCGTCGGGCCGGACACCGCCGAGGTCCCGGCCGTGATCGGCCTGGACGTCGACCGTGCCGAGAACACCCTGAGGAACGCGGGCTTCGACAGCGTGCAGACCGAGGAGGTCGACTCGACCGCGCCCGCCGACCAGGTCGTCGACGTCAACCCCCGCGAGGGGCAGTCGGTCGACCCGGGCACCACCGTGACCCTGCAGGTGTCCGACGGCGACGCCGCGGTCCCCGACGTCACCGGCCAGCGGCAGGCGGCGGCCACCCAGAAGTTGCGGGACGCCGGCTTCACCAACGTCACCCCCGAGCAGGTCCAGTCCCAGCAGCCCGAGGGCACCGTGGTCGCGACCGACCCCTCCCACGGCGAGCAGGCCTCCGCGGACGACCTGATCACCCTGCAGGTCTCCAGTGGCCCGTCAGCGCCGGTCGAGGAGCCGCTGTTGACCGTGCCTCCCATCACGGGCCAGCCGTCCGCCATGGCCGCGGTCAACGCACTGCGCGCGGCCGGCTTCACCGACGTGAGCGTGATCGACGAGCAGGGGGCCAAGGTCGCCGACCCGTCACAGGCGACCGCGATCCTGGGCACCCAACCGCCGGCCGGTAGCCAGGCAGCCGCGGACGAACCGATCGCGGTGAGAGTCCAGTTGCCGGCCACGCCCGGCGGCAACAACGGTGGTGGTGGCGGTGGGGGCGGCGCCGGCAACAACGCCGGCAACAGCGTCGGCGCCTCGAACCAGCCCTAGGACGGCAGCAGGGCCCCTCCCGTGCGGGAGGGGCCCTGCTGCCGTCAGGAGCCGTTGTTCAAGGCGTCGTGGCGACCGTGGTGAGCCGGCGGGCCGCGGCGCTGGCCGCCTCGACGGTGGCCGGGTCCGGCGCCAGGCCGCAGGCCTCCAGCCAGGTGGCGAGCATCCGGTGGCCGCCCTCGGTGAGCACCGACTCGGGGTGGAACTGCACGCCCTCGATGGGCAGCTCCCGGTGCCGCAGGGCCATGACGATGCCCGAGGGCGTCGTCCCGGTGATCTCGAGTTCGGCGGGCACGGTGTCGCGGTCGACGGCCAGCGAGTGGTAGCGGGTGGCGGTGAACGGGGAGGGCAGCCCGGCCAGCACGCCGGCGCCCTCGTGCACCACCTGGCTGGTCTTGCCGTGCAGCAGCTCGGGTGCGCGGACGACCTCCGCACCGAACGCCGCACCGATCGCCTGATGACCCAGGCACACGCCCAGGACCGGCGTCCCGGCCTCGGCGGCGGCCCGCACCATCGGCACGGTCACCCCGGCGTCGGCCGGCGTCCCCGGGCCCGGGGAGAGCAGCACCCCGGCAACGTCGAGGTCGGGCATCTCGTCGACGGTGACGGCGTCGTTGCGCCGGACGACGCACTCGACGCCCAGCTGGCCCAGGTACTGGACCAGGTTGTAGACGAAGCTGTCGAAGTTGTCGACGACGAGGACGGGACGACTCACGGTCCCTGTGTACCAGGAGGACGAAGCGCCGTCCGGCCTCGTCCACGGCACCGACCCCAGCGTGCGGGGGGGTGGGGGGACGGGGCCCTTCTTCAGCCGGCAACGGCTGTGGCGTACTCCATCGCCGGCCGGCCGTCGTAGCCCGGCAGCGTGAGCTCGCCGCGCGCCTGGACGGCGAAGCCCAGGCCGTAGTCCTCGACCGCCTGCTGGAACACCTGCACCTGCGGGGAGGCGGCCAGCTGGGCGCGGATCGCGTCGGCGTCGCCGATGGCGGTGACCACGA
>DASQXT010000263.1:0-18397 GCA_035639575.1 Geodermatophilus sp. | reverse complement strand
CGAGGACCTCGACCGGGTCGTCGACACCCGCTGGGACCCGCCGGTCACCCTCGGCGTGCGGCTGGTCAGCGTGCTGTCCGACGACCTGCAGCACCTGGGTCAGGCCGCGTACGTGCGCGGCCTGCTCGGGCGCTGACAGCTAGGTCCCGGTGCGCAGCCGGGCGTCGTCGATGCGCCGACCGGCGACGTAGTAGAGCGTCGTGCCCTCGGGCACCGGGGTGCCCCAGCCGGGGCTGACGACCAGGGGCCCGCCGTCGGTGCGCAGGGCCAGCACCGTGGCACCGAAGGTGCGGCCGAACCAGGTCTGGCAGTCGCCGAACGTGCGGTGCGCGAAGCCGCCCGGGACGCGCGCGGAGTAGGTGTTGCCGTGCCCCCCGCTGGTCATCAGGTCGCTGTAGACCTGCGCGATGCCGGGGTCGGTGGCCTCCTCGGTGAGGAGGTAGGGCATGTGCCACTGCACCGCCTGCACCTCGGGGTGCACGTAGCGCAGCGTGTCCAGCCGGCCGAGGTCGCGGAGGGCGGTGACCAGGTGGATCCGCGGATTGGCGTGGGTGACGGCGAGCGCGACGGCCAGGGCCTCGTTGTCGTCGCGGACGTCGACGACCGCCGTCCGGGCGCGGGCCACGCAGGCGCGGGCCATGACGTCCCCCGAGGTCAGGTCGCCGCGGACGAACTGCACGTCCACCCGCTCGGGCAGCGGGTCCTCGGGGACGTCCTCGTCCCAGGTGCAGAGCACCACGCGGGCGCGGCCCTCGGCGCACAGCTCGGCGACGATGCGCGCCGTCCGCCCCGGCGTGTAGCCGAGCAGGACGACGTGGTCGGCGAGGTCCAGCGCGACCAGCCCCCTCAGTCTCTTGCCCCTCACCGACTGCAGCGCGGCGGACAGCTGCGTGAAGAGCAGGGTGAGCGTGACGATGCCGCCGACGACGACGTACGCGCCGACGACGCGACCGCCGGTCGAGGCCGGGTAGACGTCGCCGTAGCCCACGGTGGCCGCGGTGACGACGAAGTACCACCAGTAGGTGCCCGGCGCGGCGATGCCGGTCCCGGCCGGCTCCACCACGGCCATGGCCGCCCAGCTGGTCAGGAAGACGACGACCGCGACGGCCAGCGGCAGCCGCCACCCGGGCAGCCGCACGCGCAGCAGGCGCGTCAGGCGCGCGAGCAGGAACGGCACCTGGACCTCCCGACGACGACCCGGGCAACGTAGCGGACATGATCACCGATCGGTGGCACGGCGATCGACGGGCGCCGGTCACCGGGTCGATCCCCGCCACGCAGCCGCGACGCGGGATGTCGAGGGCACCTCCGGTCCGGAGCCGAGGCCGACGACTTGCGCTCCCGGTCGGCCGGGGAGTCTCATCGGTCCGGTCGGGGCAGTGCGACCACACAGCCACCGCGGGGCCCCGGCACGGGAGTCGAGATGGACCGGGAGACGGTCGTCGGCGACTGGTCGATGCCCCTGGAGGTCCGCCTGGGGCGACAGCGCTGGATCGTCCCGGTGGGGACGTCGCTCACGATCGGTCGCGACGACTCGTCGTCGATCCCGGTCGACCACGTCCAGGTGTCCCGGCACCACGCCACGGTCCACGCCACGGCCGAGGGTGGCTCCTCGTCGACCACAGCCGCACCGGGGTCTTCCTCCACGGACGCCGGATGCCACGGGTGCTGATCACCACCCCGACCGCCGTCGCGCTGGGCCACCCGGTCGACGGGGTCGTGCTCACCCTGGCCCCGGTCCGGGGTGGGGCGGGGCCAAGGTCCGCGGCGCCCACCCCGCCGCGAGGACCGGGGTGCACGACCCCGCCGGCCCCCGGATCACCGTCGGGCGGCTCCCGGACAACGACGTCGTCCTCGACGACCTGCTCGTCTCCCGGCACCACGCGGTCCTCGAGTGCGTCGGGGGCACATGGCGGGTCCGCGACGCGGGCAGGGCCAACGGGACGTACCTGAACGGGCAGCGGGTCGCCGCGGCCGAGCTGGTCGAGGGTGACCTGATCGGCATCGGACACGCGAGCCTGCAGCTGTCCGGGAACCGGTTGGTGGCCCACGAGGACGACGGGGACGTCGACATCGAGGCGGCGGACCTGGTGGTGACCCGCGACGGACGCCGCCTGCTCGACGGCCTCGCCCTGCTGCTGGAGCAGCAGACGTGGGTCGACTGGCACGACCGGCTGCGGCGCTCGGGGCTCGACCACCGGCTCTCCGCTGGGAGGGGGCCACCGATCGGGCCGTGCTCCCCTCGGACGGCACGACCGCCGACGTCACGCTCCCCGACGAGTCGGCGCCCCCGGGCTAGCGACGGACACGAGGCGTCGTGCACCCGGCCCGACCGCCGCGCGCCGGCGTCGTCCCCGTGCTCGGCCGTGCCTGCGGACCGAGCAGGTCGGCCGGGTCGGTCGTAGCGTCCGTGCATGAGCGAGTCGAGCCCTGACTTCTACGACCTGGAGGAGCTCCTCGAGCCCGAGGAGATCGAGATCCGCGACCGCGTGCGCGCCTTCTGCGAGAAGGAGGTCACCCCGCAGATCAACGACTACTGGGAGCGCGCCGAGTTCCCCTTCGAGCTGGTCCCCAAGCTCGCCGAGATCGGCATCGCCGGCGGCACCATCGAGGGCTACGGCTGCCCGGGGATGAGCAACGTCTCCGCCGGGCTCGTGGCCGCGGAGCTCGCCCGGGCCGACGGCAGCGTCGGCACCTTCAACGGCGTGCACAGCTTCCTGGCCATGCAGTCGATCGCCATGCTCGGCGACGAGGAGCAGCGGGAGCGCTTCCTCCCGCCGATGGCCCGGCTGGAGAAGATCGGCGCCTTCGGCCTCACCGAGCCCGCCCACGGCTCGGACGCCGTCGGCCTGGAGACCTCCGCCCGCCGCGACGGCGACTCCTACGTGCTCAACGGGCAGAAGAAGTGGATCGGCAACGGCAGCATCGCCGACCACGTGATCATCTGGGCGCGCGGTGAGGACGGCGCGGTCGGCGGCTACGTCGTCGACAAGGGGACGCCCGGCTACGAGGCCCGCGTGATGACCGGCAAGACGGCGCTGCGCGCGGTCTGGCAGGCCGAGATCACGCTGACCGACGTCCGGGTGCCCGCGGGGAACAGGCTGGCCAACTGCCACAGCTTCAAGGACGTCTCGAAGGTGCTCGACCGCACCCGCTACACCGTCGCCTGGCGGGCGCTCGGGCTGGCCACCGCCTCCTACGAACTGGCGCTGGCGCACGCGCTGCGCCGGGAGCAGTTCGGCCAGCCGATCGCCGGCTACCAGCTGGTGCAGGACAAGCTGGCCCGGATGCTCGCCGAGATCACCGCGATGCAGCTGATGTGCTGGCGGCTGTCCAAGCTGGCCGACGCCGGCCGGATGACCGCGGCCATGGCATCGCTGGCCAAGATGAACCACGCCGCCAAGGCCCGGGCCATCGTCGCCGACGCCCGCGACATCCTCGGCGGCGACGGGATCCTCATCGACCACCACGTGGCCCGTCACCACGCCGACATGGAGGCCGTCTTCACGTTCGAGGGCACCGACTCGGTGCAGGCGCTCATCGTGGGCCGGGAGATCACCGGCCTCTCGGCGATCAGCGGACGGCGGCCCGAGCGCCGCTGACCGGGCGGGCGGAGGTGCCGGCCCGCTCAGCCGACCTGGCTGAGCGGGCGCACCACCGACGTCAGCTCACGGCACTCCAGGCACGCCGCCCGGCCGACGCCGACGCGCCGCCAGTCCTGCGCACCCCACACCTGCACGATCGCCCCGCAGACGGCGAGCTCGACCTCACCGTCCAGCTCGGTCGGCGGCCGGTGGGCCTCGACGGCGTGCCACGGTCTGCTCTGCTCGGTCGGCCGCCCTGGGGACCAGCGGTCCGGCCGGGCGAACCCCACTGCATAGGACTGCACGATCCAGTTGTGCCCTGCCTCACACTGGCAAAACAACACGAACGGGTCACGCCGGACGGCGGCAGGAGGTGTGTCATCTCGCCCGCGGGGACGCACCGGTGACGCCGGACGGGGGCGCCGTCCGCACGGTCGCCGGGCCGCTCGCCGGCCTCGTCGACCACGTGCGCGACACGCTCAGCGGCCGGGTGCGACGGGAGGGCCGAGCACACCGGCCGACACCACCGGCAGCTCCCGGCGCGCGCTACCGTCGGGGGGTCGCGAGCGCGAAGGAGCACGTCGGTGGAACCTGTCAGCCTGCTGGTCGGAGCGGCGCTGCTCGCGGTCGGCTTCCTCAGCGGCCGGCTGAGCCGCCGGCGGCCCACGCTCCCGCCGGCGCCGCCCGCGCCGCTGTGCGGGTGCGGCCACACGCTCAGCCAGCACGACACCGAGACCAACACCTGCTATGCCGAGCTGCGACGCGACACCTACGACAAGCGGGGCCGCTGGTCCGGGCACCAGTGGGTGCCGTGCACCTGCCGCCAGTACATCGGTCCGCGCCCGATCGACGAGGTGTTCATGCCGCGGCTGCTGCCGCCGGACACGCCCTGAGTCAGCCGCCGTCCTCGAGGGCGGCCAGTGCGCGCGTCAGCGCGTCGACCCGCTCCGGACCCCAGGCGCTCGCCAGCGCGGCCTCGTGCGCCTGCACCAGGCCCTCCAGGCGGACCAGCCGGGCGCGTCCACGCGCGGACAGGTGGACCCGGACCCGACGCCCGTCGCCGGGGTCGGGCAGCCGGTAGGCCTCGGCGGCGTCGACCAGCCCGTCGACCAGCCGGGTCAGCGTCGGGGCGGGCAACGACAGCGCGGTACCCAGCTCGGTCATCGACCGGCCGGGCCCGGCGGCGAGGCACCGCATCAGCCGGTAGGCGTCGAGCGTGGCGCCGTCCTCGGCGAGCACCGCGGAGACGCCGCGGGCCAGCCGCCGCTGGGTGACCGTCAGCAGTTCCACGAGGGAGGCACCGGGCAGCACCGTCACCGGGGAGGTGGCCAGCGACTCGACACCCATGGGCCGCACCATACTCAGACGGTGCCCGAGCCGACGGTCCTGCTGGACGCCTGGGAGGCCGCGCTCCTCCCCCGCCGTCCGGACGTCGTGCGCGTCGGGCTGGCCGTGCCGCTGACCGGCCCCCTCGCCCTCACCGCCCCCTCCGCGCTGGACCTCGCCGGCCTCGCGGCGGACGAGACCAACGCCGCCGGCGGCGTGCGGGGCCGCGCGGTGGAGCTGGTCACCGTCGACTCCGGGCGGCCGCCGCAGGCGGTGGCCGCGGAGGCCGCCATGCTGCACGGTGAAGGCGCCTTCGACGTGCTCGTCGGCTTCCACACCAGCGCCGTGCACCGCGCCGTCGAGGCGGCGCTCGCCGGCCGGGTCCGGTACGTCTACACGCCACCGCACGAGGGCGGCCCTCGCCGGCCCGGCGTGGTGCGGATCGGCTCCTCCCCGCGCACCCAGCACGCCGCCGCACTCGGCTGGCTGGTGCGGCACCGCCGGGCCCGGCGGTGGGCGTTCATCGGCAACGACTACGTCTGGCCCCAGGCCGTGCACCGTGCCGCGGCCGGCGTGCTGGGCGGCCTCGGCGCCGAGGTCGTGGCCCAGGCGCTGGTCCCTCTGGGCGTCGACGACCCCGGTGCGCTGCTGGAGCTGGTGCGCCGCACCGGCGCCGACGCCGTCCTGCTCAGCCTCGTCGGCCGCGACCTGGTCACCTTCAACCGCGAGTTCGCCCGCGCGCGCCTCGACCGCCGGGTGGTCCGGCTGTCCGGCGCGCTGGAGGAGAACGGCCTCTACGCCGCCGGCGGCGACTCCACCGGTGAGCTGTACGCCTGCATGCCCTCCTTCGCCGCGGCCGGCGGCACGGTCGAGTCGGCGGACGACGAGGGGCAGCTCGCGCTGCAGGAGCGGCACGCGCGGCGGGTCGGGCCGACCGCGCCCGTGGTGTGCGCGTACGCCCGCGGCGTCTACGACGGGGTCCGCCTGGCCGTCGCCCTCGCGGGGGACGGCGCGGCGCCGCGTCCGGTCCCCACCGTCCCCCGCCTGGCGCTCGCCGACGGGCTGGCCTTCCGCGCGGTGCGCCCCGGCTGAGGGACACTGCTTCCGTCTGGAAGCAACCCCGCCTACTCTCTCCCCGCCCGGCCCGGAGCCGGAGGAGAGGAGTGGTCGTGAGCGACCCCAGCACCACCACGACGGGCACGACAGGCGGCGCGGCCGGCGACCAGAGCGTCGAGGCCTTCGGCTACCGCCAGGAGCTCAAGCGATCGCTGAGCTTCACCGACCTGCTGGTCTACGGCTTGATCTTCATGGTGCCGATCGCGCCGTTCGGCATCTTCGGCAGCGTCTTCCAGGGCTCGGGCGGGATGATCGCCCTGGCCTACGCGATCGGCGGGCTGGCGATGGCCTTCACCG
Organism: Geodermatophilus sp.; assembly: GCA_035639575.1. Taxonomy (GTDB): domain Bacteria; phylum Actinomycetota; class Actinomycetes; order Mycobacteriales; family Geodermatophilaceae; genus Geodermatophilus. Next base: position 12,074 of record DASQXT010000263.1, on the reverse strand, counting down.
CGGCCTCGTACTCGCAGATGTCGCGGGCCTTCCCGATGGCCGGCTCGGTCTACACCTACGCCGGGCGCGGCATCGCCCAGCCGGTCGGGTTCATCGCCGGCTGGATGATCCTGCTCGACTACGTGCTCGTCCCCGGGCTGCTGTACCTCATCGCCGCCGTGGCGATGAACTCGATCTGGGCCTCGGTGCCGGTCTGGGCGTGGCTCGTCGGCTTCGTCGTCCTCAACACCGTCGTCAACTACTTCGGCATCGAGTTCACCGCACGGGTCAACAAGATCATGCTGGTCGCCGAACTGGTCGTGCTGGCGATCTTCCTGGTCGTCGGCATCGTCGCGCTGGCCTCCGGCCAGGGGCGCGGCTTCGACTTCTCACCGATCTACAACAGCGACACGTTCTCGCTGCAGCTCGTGTTCGGTGCGGTCTCCATCGCGGTGCTGAGCTTCCTCGGCTTCGACGGCATCTCCACGCTGGCCGAGGAGAACCGCGACTCCGCGCGCTCGATCGGCAAGGCGATGATCGCCGCGCTCGCCCTGGCCGGGACGCTGTTCATCGTCCAGACCTGGGTCGCCGCGCTGCTGGTGCCCGACCCCGACACCCTCATCGCCCAGGGCGACGCGGCCGGGACGGCGTTCTACGACGCCGCCGCGGTCGCCGGCGGGGCCTGGCTGTCGACGCTGACCGCGATCGCGACGGCGGTCGCGTGGGGCTTCGCCAACTCGCTGGTCGCCCAGGCGGCCACCTCCCGGCTGCTGTTCGCGATGGCCCGCGACCGGCAGCTGCCCGGTTTCCTGCGCAAGGTGCACCCGACCCGTCGGGTGCCGGTGAACGCCACCCTGCTCGTCGCGGTCATCTCCCTGGCGCTGGGCCTGTACATGAACAGCCGGGAGGACGGCATCTCGCTGCTGTCCACGCTGGTGAACTTCGGCGCGCTGTCGGCGTTCCTCCTGCTGCACGTGTCGGTCGTCGTGCACTACGTGGTCCGGCAGAAGAGCCGGAACTGGTGGCTGCACCTGGCCGTGCCGGTCATCGGGTTCGCGATCCTCGTCTACGTCGTCGTCAACGCCCAGGTGGCCGCGCAGACGCTCGGGTTCGTGTGGTTCGGGATCGGGCTCGTGCTCCTCGTGTTCCTGCTCGCCACCGGCCGCAAGCCGGAGTTCCGCGCGGAGGAGGGCCTGTGACGGCCTCGATGGAGGTCGTGACCGTCGCGCCGACGGCCGACCAGCTGCGCTACACCTTCGGCGGCGGCGAGCCCCTGGTCACCGTCGCGCCCGGCACCGTCGTCGAGCTGACCACCGAGGACTGCTTCGGCGGGCGGGTGCGCGGGGTGGGCGACCTGCCGAGCCAGGTGTGCGAGTTCCCCTACCTCAACCCGGTCACCGGGCCGATCGCGGTCGAGGGCGCCGAGCCCGGGGACACCCTCGCGGTGCACCTCGTGGAGATCGCCCCCGCCCGCGACTGGGCGGTGTCCTCGACGTTCCCGCACTTCGGCGCCCTGACCACCACCCACTCGACGGCGATGCTGCACGAGGCGCTCGAGGAGCGGGTCTGGGTCTACGAGGTCGACCGGGAGCGGGGTACGTGCCTGTTCCGGCCGCACCGCGGCGGTCCGGAGGTCGAGCTCCCGCTGGACCCGATGCACGGCACGATCGGGGTCGCGCCCGCGGGCGGCGAGGTGTTCGCCAGCATCACCCCGGGCGCGCACGGCGGGAACATGGACACCCCCGAGGCCCGGGCGGGGACGACGCTGTACTTCGGCGTCAACGCCCCCGGCGGGCTGCTCTCCATCGGCGACGGGCACTGCCGGCAGGGCGAGGGCGAGGTGTGCGGCACCGCCGTCGAGGCGGCGATGCGCACGGTCGTCGTCGTCGACCTGGTCAAGGCCGGGACGCCGGGGGTGACAGCACCGGCGTGGCCGCGGCTGGAGACCGACGAGCACCTCGTGTCGACCGGCTCGGTCCGCCCCCTGGAGGACGCCTTCCGGATCAGCCAGCACGACCTGGTCACCTGGGCGGCCGAGCTCACCGGCTGGGACACCCTCGACGCCCTGCAGCTGGTCAGCCAGGCCGGCCTGGCGCCCGCGGGCAACGTCGTCGACACCAACTACACGATGGTGGCGAAGCTGCCCAAGCGGTTCCTGCCCGGTGCGGTCGCGGTCGACGGCATGCACGGCCGCCTGCGGGAGACCGCCACCGCCTACCTGGCGCAGCGCTGATCCACCTGCGGGGAGCCCGGGCCCGGGCTCCCCGCAGGCACCGAGGTCCGTTGTCGAGACGACGCCGTTCCGGTTATGCTCCCCGCGGGTCCAACCGCCGGCCCGTCGCTCGTCCCGCAGCACGATCGCCGGTCCCCGTCGCCTCGTGTGCGCCTCCCGAGGTGATCGCTTGTCCGCCTCGCCGCCTCCCCCGGCCGGAGCCCTCCTCGTCGACGTCGACGTCGACGTCGCCGCCGGTCGTCTGACGGTGAGCGGCCGGCTGGACTCACGCACCGTCCGGGCGCTGCACTCGGCGGTGTCCGCCCTGCTGCTGACCGAGCAGCGACGGTGGGTGCTCGACGTCGCCGCCGTCACCGTGACCGACCACACCGGGCTGCGCGCCATCGGGGCTGCCTACCGCCGCCTGCTGCGGCACGACCGGCGGCTGACGCTGTGCGGCGCCTCCCCCGACCTGCAGCGGGTGCTGACCCGGCTCCGCCTCGGCCGCCACCTGCTGGAGGACGGCCGCGTCCCCGACTCAGGCCCCCGACTCGACCGCGGCGAGGACCTCGTCGTCGCTCGGGTTGCGCAGCACGCTCCCGTGCCGCCACACCACCACGGGCAGGTCGTCCTCGCTGACCCCCAGTTCGGTGAGCACCGCGGCGCCGTCGCCGCCGGCGTCCAGGTCGACGAAGCCGGCCGCCAGCCGGTGGGTGCGCGCCAGCTCCTGCAGTCGCCGGCTGTCCGGTGACCCGCCCCGGCCGACGATGCGCAGGTCGGCGGCGAGCTCGAGCAGCAGGGAGCGGCGCAGCAGGAAGGCCCGCAGCACCATCTCCTTGAGCGCCGGGTCGGCGGTGAAGACGGCCCGCAGCTGCTCGCGCTCGACGCGCAGCACCTCGGCGGGCTGCAGCACCAGCGCGCTCAGCGACACCGGCTGGCCGCTGAACAGGTCGAGCTCGCCGAGGAAGCGTCGCGGCCCGTGCACCGAGATGACCCGCTGGGTCGCCCGGCCGAGGTCCTCCACGATGGCGACGGTCCCCGAGACGACGACGTGGAAGGCGTACCCGGGGTCGCCCTCGCGGAAGAGGGTGTCCCCCGGCGCGCAGTGCAGCCGGGTGGCGGAGCGCTCGACCAGCGCGACCTGCTCGTCGCTCAGCCGCGCGTACGCGCCGTCCCGGTCGGGGGTCTCGGGCAGGTCGGCCGGCACGTCCGCGGGCGCCTCGTCGGCCTCCGGGCGCGGCTCGGCGCGCCGTTGGCCGAGCGCCGGCAGCACCAGCCCGGTCAGTCCGTCGTCGCCGGACGGCGGCAGCTCCTCCTCCCCCGCGGCGGCGAGCAGCGCGGCGGTCAGGGAGTCGGTGTCGAACGGGCCGGTGTGCCGTCGGCCGTTGACGAAGAAGGTCGGGGTGCCGCCGACGCCGCTGGCCTCGGCCGACTCGACGTCCTCCTCGACCCGGCGCGCGAACCTGCTCGACCCCAGGTCGCGGGCGAAGCGCGGCACGTCCAGCCCGGCGGCCGCGGCGTGCTCCAGCAGGTCGCCCGCGGTGAGCCGGTCCTGGCCGGCGAACAGCCGGTCGTGCATCTCCCAGAACCGACCCTGCGCGCCCGCGGCCTCGGCGGCCTCGGCGGCCAGCCGGGCGTGCGGGTGGACGTCGACCAGCGGCACGTGCCGGAAGACGTAGCGCAGCCGGTCGCCGAAGCGCTCGCGCAGCTCCTCGACCGTCCCGGTCGCGCGGCCGCAGAACGGGCACTCGAAGTCGCCGTACTCGACCAGGGTGAGCGGCGCGTCGACCGGGCCGCGGACGTGGTCGCGGGCGGGGTCCACCGGCGGGTCGAGCAGCACCGGGCGGCCCCCGGATCCGGGGGGACGGCGGCGGTCGGCCACCCGGAACAGCGCCCAGCCCAGCAGCGCGGCCAGCACGGAGGCGACCAGGACGCCGACCCGCGCCTGGTCGGCCAGCGCCTCGTCGTCGAAGGCGAGGTCGACGATGAACAGCGAGATGGTGAAGCCGATGCCCGACAGCGCGGCCCCGCCGGCCAGCTGCAGCCAGGTCAGCCCCGGGGCCAGTGCGCCCAGGCGCAGCCGCACCGCCAGGCCGGTGCCGAGCAGGATGCCGACGAGCTTGCCCAGCACCAGCCCGGCGACGACGCCCAGGGTGACCGGCGAGCTGGCCGCGGTGCGCAGCGTCTCGCCGGTCAGCGGGACGCCGGCGTTGGCCAGGGCGAACACCGGGACGATGACGAAGCTGGTCCACGGCTGCCAGAGCTGCTGCAGCCGCTCGCTGGCCGACACCGACCGGTCGATCGACAGCCGGGCGGCGCGGGCGAACTCCGGGTTGGGCGACTGCTGGTAGGCCCGCGTCCGCCGGGCGGCGGCCTCGACCTCCTCGCGCCGCGCCGGGTAGGCCGGCGTGGACAGCGCGATCACCACCCCGGCGAGGGTGGGGTGGACGCCGGAGAGGTACATCGCGACCCACACCGCGATGCCGAGCACCAGGTAGGCCGGCCCGCGCCAGACGTCGAGGTAGCGCAGCCCGACCATGAGCGCCAGCCCGAGCAGCGCCAGGACGAGCGGGCCGACGGCGAGGTCCTCGGTGTAGAACAGCGCGATCACGGTCAGCGCACCGACGTCGTCGGCGACGGCGAGGGTGAGCAGGAACAGCCGCAGCGCGGCCGGGCAGGCCGGCCCCACGAGGGCGAGCACGCCGAGCAGGAAGGCGGTGTCGGTGGAGATGACCACGCCCCACGCCGAGGCCGCCTCGCCGCCGCGGGTGAACGCGACGTAGACCAGCGCGGGCACCGCGAGGCCGGTGAGCGCGGCCAGCGCGGGCACCGCGGCCCGGCGCCGGTCGGTGAGCTCGCCCATGACGAGCTCGCGCTTGATCTCCAGCCCGACGACGAAGAAGAAGAACACCATCAGGCCGTCGTTGACCCAGTGCTGCAGGCTGAGCGCGAGCTCGGCACCGGCGACCCGGACGGCGAGCTCGGTGTGCCAGAAGGTGTCGTAGGTGGCGCCCCACGGCGAGTTGGCCCACAGCAGCGCGAGCACGGTGGCGGCCAGCAGCAGCCCGGCGCCGCCGGCCTCGGTGCGCAGCCGCTGCCGCAGCGGGGCGACCCGGGCGAGCAGGCCCCGGCCGCCGGACGTGGACTGCTGGACGGCGCTGGTGCTCACCGCGTCTCCCCTCCGGTGACGGCCGGGTGCACCTGCGGCCCGGTGACGCCGCAGTGCGGACACTCCTCGATGGGCAGCCGCTGCCGCGGCCCGGGCTCCGCCGTCCCCAGGGGCCGGCGCACCAGCACCACGGCCAGCAGCGCGCCGGCGACCAGCAGGCCGGCGCACACCAGCATGGCGGTGCGGAAGCCCGCGGCGAAGGCGGCCGGGTCGCCGACCCCGGTGCCGCCGAGGCCGGCGACGGCGGGCACGACCGCGACGGCGAGCAGCCCGGCGGCGCGGGCGGCGGCGTTGTTGACCCCCGAGGCGACGCCGGCCAGCCGGTCGGGCGCGGAGTCCAGCACGGTCGCCGTCAGCGGCGCGACGAGCAGCGTGAGCCCGGCGCCGAACACCGTCGTCGCGGGCAGCACGTCGGTGAGGTAGCCCGCGTCCGGGCCGATCCGCGCCATGAGCAGCACCCCCGCGGCGGCGACCAGCGGCCCGGCGGTCAGCAGCGGCCGCGGGCCGACCCGCTGCGCCAGCGCCCCGACCCGTGCGGAGAACAGCAGCATGAGGGCGGTCACCGGCAGCACCGCCGTGCCGGCCGGCAGCGGGTCGAACCCGGCCACCACCTGCAGGTGCAGCACCAGCAGCACGAAGACCACCCCGAGCGCGGCGTAGACCAGCAGCGTCACCACGTTGGCGGCGGTGAACTGCCGGGAGGCGAACAGCACCGGGGGCACCAGCGGGGCCGGCGAGCGGCGCTGGACGACCGCGAAGGCGACCAGCGCGACCAGCCCGACCGCGACCCACGTCCACACCGCGGGGCCGCGCCCGGGCTCGCCCGCGGCGGTGAGCCCGTAGGTGAGGGCGCCGAGGCCGACGACGACGAGCGCCGTCCCCGGCCAGTCCAGGTGCTGCGCGGCCTGCGGGTCGCGCGACTCGGGCACGTGCCGCACCGCCACGGCCACGACGAGCGCGGCCAGCGGGGGGTTCAGCAGGAAGACCAGCCGCCAGTCGATGCCGACCAGCCAGCCGCCGAGGAACGGCCCGACCGCGCCGGCCACCCCGCCCAGCCCCGACCACGCGCCGACGGCCGCGGCCCGGTCGGAGCCGGAGAAGGACGCCGAGATCAGCGCCAGGCTGCCCGGCGTCAGCAGCGCGCCCCCGACGCCCTGCAGCGCCCGCGCGGCGACCAGCGTGCTGATGTCCGGGGCCAGGCCGCACAGCAGGGACGCCGTGGCGAACCACACGGTGCCGACGACGAACACCCGCCGCCGGCCGAACCGGTCGCCCAGCGAGCCGCCCATGAGGATCAGCGAGGCGAGGGTGAGGGTGTAGGCGTTCACCGTCCACTGCAGGCCGGTGAAGCCGGCGTCGAGCTCGGCGCCGATCCGCTCGAGCGCCACGTTGACGACGGTGGCGTCCAGCATCGCCAGGCTCGAGCCCAGCACGGTCGCCAGCAGCACCCAGCGGCCCTGCGGGGTGCCCATCCGCAGGCCGCCGTCCGGAACGACCGGTCCCCGGGCCACCGGCTCAGCCGTACCGCGCGACGAAGTTGGCCAGCACCCGGCTCGGCTCGGTGACCACCGCCTGGCTGACCCGGGTGATGAGCTCCTCCATCTCCGCGGGCGGGAAGTAGCCGGCGTGCTGGTAGACCCGCACCCGGGTGACGACGCCGGCGACGTCGAGCTCGGGGTGGAACTGGGTGGCGTAGACGTTGCGGCCGACCCGGAACATCTGCACCGGACAGTCCGCGGACGTCGCCAGGAGCACCGCCGAGGGGGGCAGCACCCGGCAGGCCTCCTTGTGCCCCACCAGCGCGTCGAAGACGTCCGGCACCCCGGCGAGCAGCGGGTCGGCCCGGCCGGCGTCGGTCAGCGTCACCGGGATGCAGGAGACCGGCTCGCCGTGGGTGCGGTCGACCACCCCGCCCTGGTGGACGCCGAGGGTGCCGACGCCGTAGCAGGCGCCGAGGAAGGGCAGGTCGCGCACGACGACCTCGTCCAGCAGCCCCGACAGCTCCGCCTCGACCCGGTGCTGGACGGCGGACTTGTCCTCGGCCGGGTCGCTGGAGTTGAACGGCCCGCCACCGAGGAACACCCCGGCGTAGTCGTCGAGGTCCAGCGGCGGCAGCGGCCCGGCCTCCAGGCGGATCCGCCGCAGCTGGTGCTCCTCCAGGCCGGTGGCGCGGAGGAAGGCGGCGTACTCGTCGTCCGCGGCCTCGTCCTCGGGCCGCGAGGCCAGCAGGAGGAAGGGCCGCACGGCCGCCGATGCTAGGCCGCCTGCGACGCGCCGCCGAAGCCCTTCCCCCCGCCGCGGGTCCGTGGTCGACTTCGCTGCACCGCCCCGGCGGGGGTGTGACCGGCACCTGGAGGCAGGGATGTCCCTGGAGCAGGACGTGGCGGCGGCCCGCCGGGCCGTCGACGAACTCGAGGCGGCGTGCAGCCCGCTCACCCGGCACTTCGGGGACACGGTGGACGCGCGCCGGCTGAGGATCGACGTCTCCCGGCTGCGCGACGACCTCGCCCTCCTGTGCGGAGCGTCGCGCATGGCCCCGGGCGTCCCGGGCTCGTCGGCCGTCATCTGGGACGACGGCTACGACGCCGGGGTCGCCGGACACGGCCGCACCGTCCGGTGACGGCGACCGCGCCGCGCGGGGCCGGGGCGGCCTCCCCGGGACGTGGCGGAGGACCGGCCCCACGGCGCGCGGCCATCGCGGCGCGCACCCTGCGCACCGACCGGTGGTGGCTGCAGCCGCTGCTCACCGTGCTGGCGCTGGTCGCCTTCGTCGTCTACTCGACGGTCCGCGCGTTCCAGAACGCGCACTACTTCTCCGAGCCCTACATCTCGCCGTTCTACTCGCCCTGCATCACCACCGGCTGCGAGGGCGACACGTTCCCGGAGCTCTTCACCGGGCCGTCCTGGATCTCCCCGGCGATCTACATCCTCATCGTGCCGCTGGGCTTCCGGCTGACCTGCTACTACTACCGGAAGGCCTACTACCGGTCGTTCTGGCTGTCCCCGCCGGCCTGCGCGGTGGCCGAGCCGCACCGGCGCTACACCGGCGAGACGCGCTTCCCGCTGATCGCGCAGAACGTGCACCGGTACTTCTTCTACCTGGGCCTGCTGTTCAACGTCATCCTCACCTACGACGCCGTCCTCGCCTTCCGCGACGAGACCGGTGCGTGGGGGCACATGGGCCTGGGCACCCTGGTGCTCCTCGCCAACGCCGCCCTGCTGTGGCTGTACTCGCTGTCCTGCCACTCCTGCCGGCACGCCGTCGGCGGCCGGATCAACTCCTTCTCCCGGCACCCGCTGCGGTACCGCGCCTGGACGCTGGTCTCCCGGCTGAACGCCAACCACATGAAGTACGCGTGGATCTCGCTGTTCGGCGTCGCCTTCGCCGACTTCTACGTCTTCCTCCTCGCCACCGGCACGATCTCCGACCCCCGGTTCTTCTGATGACCCCGGTCCTCCTGATGACGGAGCCCTGCTGATGGAACTCGAGAGGCACGCCTACGACGTCGTGGTCGTCGGGGCCGGCGGCGCCGGCCTGCGGGCCGCGATCGCCGCGCACGAGGCGGGGGCGCGCACGGCCGTCGTCTGCAAGTCCCTGCTCGGCAAGGCGCACACCGTCATGGCCGAGGGCGGGATCGCCGCGGCGATGGGCAACGCCTACCCGGAGGACAGCTGGCGGGTGCACTTCCGGGACACCATGCGCGGCGGGAAGATGCTCAACCACTGGCGGATGGCCCAGCTGCACGCGCTCGAGGCGCCCGACCGGGTGCGTGAGCTCGAGGACTGGGGCGCGCTGTTCGACCGCACCCCCGACGGGCTGATCAGCCAGCGCGACTTCGGCGGCCACCGCTACGCCCGCCTCGCGCACGTCGGCGACCGCACCGGCCTGGAGCTGATCCGCACCCTGCAGCAGCGCACCGTCGCGCTCGGCGTCGACGTGTTCATGGAGTGCACGGTCACCCGGCTGCTCACCGACGCCGACGGCATCACCGGGGCGTTCGGCTACTGGCGCGAGTCGGGCCGGTTCGTCGCCTGGGAGGCCCCGTCGGTCGTGCTGGCCACCGGCGGGATCGGCAAGGCCTACAAGGTCACCTCGAACTCCTGGGAGTACACCGGCGACGGGCACTCGCTGGCGCTGGCAGCCGGCGCGGGGCTGGTCAACATGGAGTTCGTCCAGTTCCACCCCACCGGCATGGTGTGGCCGCCGTCGGTGCGCGGGCTGCTGGTCACCGAGAGCGTCCGCGGGGACGGCGGCATCCTCAAGAACTCGGCCGGCAACCGGTTCATGTTCGACTACATCCCCGACTTCTTCCGCAAGGAGACCGCGGAGACCGAGGAAGAGGCCGACCGCTGGTACAGCGACAAGAAGAACAACCGGCGCCCGCCCGAGCTGCTACCGCGTGACGAGGTCGCCCGCGCGATCAACAGCGAGGTCAAGGCCGGCCGCGGCACCGACCACGGCGGGGTCTGGCTGGACATCGCCTCGCGCCGCTCGCCGGAGTACATCCGCAAGCGGCTGCCGTCGATGTACCACCAGTTCAAGGAGCTGGCCGACGTCGACATCACCAAGGAAGCGATGGAGATCGGCCCCACCTGCCACTACGTGATGGGCGGTGTCGAGGTCGACCCGGATACCGAGGCGGCGACGGTCCTCGGGCTGTACGCCGCGGGCGAGGTGGCCGGCGGGATGCACGGCTCCAACCGGCTGGGCGGCAACTCGCTGTCGGACCTGCTGGTGTTCGGCCGGCGGGCCGGGGTCGCCGCCGCCGAGAACGCCCGTGCCCGGGCCGGCCGGGTGCGGCTGGCCGACGAGGCGCTGGCGTCGGCGGCGCAGGCGGCGCTGGCCCCGTTCGACCGCGAGGGCGGCGAGAACCCCTACACCGTCCAGCACGACCTGCAGCAGACGATGCACGACCTGGTCGGGATCATCCGCACCGAGGCCGAGATGAAGGGCGCCCTGGAGCGCATCGCCGAGCTCAAGGAGCGGGTGGCGAACCTGTCGGTCGACGGGCACCGGCAGTACAACCCCGGCTGGCACCTCGCGCTGGACCTGCCGCACATGCTGGTGGTCAGCGAGTGCATCGCCCGGGCCGCGCTGGAGCGGCAGGAGAGCCGCGGCGGGCACACCCGCGACGACTTCCCCGCGACCGACCCGGAGTGGGGCCGCATCAACCTGGTCTGCACCCGGACGCCGGACGGTGCGCTGACCGTGACGCGGCAACCGCTGCCGGAGATGCCACCGGAGCTGGCCGAGGTCTTCGAGGAGCAGGCATGACCGAGGTGGGGGAAGTGAGCACCCGCGCGGCCGACGAGGGCACGGGAGGGGACCGCGGCGGCTACGACGCCACGTTCCGCGTCTGGCGCGGCGACGCCTCGGGCGGGGAGCTGCGGACCTACACCGTCCCGGTCAACGACGGCGAGGTGGTCCTCGACGTCATCCACCGCCTGCAGGCCACCCAGGCCGGCGATCTCGCCGTCCGATGGAACTGCAAGGCCGGCAAGTGCGGGTCCTGCAGCGCGGAGGTCAACGGGCGGCCGCGGCTGATGTGCCTGACCCGGATGAGCACCTTCGCCGAGGACGAGACGGTGACGGTGACCCCGCTGCGGACCTTCCCGGTCATCCGCGACCTGGTCACCGACGTCTCCTACAACTACGAGAAGGCCGCGCAGATCCCGGCGTTCACCCCCCGGCCCCGGGACCCCGACGGCAACTACCGGATGCAGCAGGTCGACGTCGACCGGCCGCAGGAGTTCCGCAAGTGCATCGAGTGCTGGCTCTGCCAGGACACCTGCCACGTCATCCGGGACCACGAGGAGAACAAGGCCGCCTTCGCCGGGCCGCGCTTCCTCATCCGGCTGGCCGAGCTCGACATGCACCCGCTCGACGTCGTCGACCGGCGCAACGCCGCACAGGAGGAGTTCGGCCTCGGCTACTGCAACATCACCAAGTGCTGCAGCGAGGTCTGACCCGAGGGGATCCACCTCACCGACAACGGGATCATCCCGCTCAAGGAGCGGGTGGTGGACCGCCGATACGACCCGCTCACCTGGCTCGGGTCGAAGATCCGTCGACGGCCCCGGGAGTAGAGCCCGTCCTGCGGATCATATGCGCCGCCCCCATGTCCCTGAAGGCGGCCTTGGGGACACCCGCGCACGGCGGCCTAACGCCACCGCTCGTCCGGTCGGCCGTTACCCCACCGACTGGTTCCGATCCGCCTACGCGCAGCCAACCGCGCGAAGAACGGCATCCGGACCATGTAGAACGGCATCGTCCAACCGACGGGGGCCGAGATCAGGACTCGCAGCCAAAACGGCGCATCTTCGAGGAGCCAGCCCAGCGCTACGCCGGCCGCGAGCCAGATTGGGAAGAACACCCACGGCGTCAAGTGGAACAGGTAGCGCTCGTCTCTGAGCCTCACGAGACGATGATCATCGATTGCTGCAATCGACGCATGCCCGGTACGGCCTGGCCACCGGAACGTGTCCCGTAGTGGGCCGCTGAGCGACACGTGCATCTATGTGCTGCCCTCCATAGCGCCGCCGCGTCGCAGTCGGCCTTGCGGGTCGAGCAGGGCGAGAGCCTCTGGCTGCGGCTCTGCCAGGTTTGTGCTGAACAGGTATTCGGGATAGACCGGCTGCTTCCCGAGTAGCCGACCGAGCGGTGCGATCCCGCCGAACAGGAAGCGCTGGACCAACGGCGGCGGAGAAGCGAAG
>DASQXT010000262.1:0-4521 GCA_035639575.1 Geodermatophilus sp. | reverse complement strand
CGCCGCGCTGGAGCGGGCCGGGGTGGCGACCGCGCTGCCGGACGTCGTCCTGCTGGTGGGCCTGGGCACCGTCGTGCTCGGCGCGCTGGGCCTGCTGCTCGGCGGGGTGCTGCTCGCGCTGCTGTTCGCGGCGCTGGTCCCGCTGGGTACGAAGGTGTTGCTCGGGCTGCGGCGGGGACGGCGGCAGGCGGCCTTCGCCGACCAGCTCGACGACTCGCTGCAGCTGATGGCCTCCAGCCTGCGCGCCGGGCACAGCCTGCTGCGCGCGGTCGACTCGGTGTCGCAGGAGGCCGCGACCCCGACCGCCGAGGAGTTCGCCCGCATCGTCAACGAGACCCGGGTGGGCCGCGACCTCGGCGACGCCCTCGACGAGGTGGCCGAGCGCATGGCCAGCGACGACTTCCGCTGGGTCGCCCAGGCGATCGGGATCCACCGCGAGGTCGGCGGCAACCTGGCCGAGGTGCTCGACACCGTCGGCCACACGATCAGGGAGCGCAACGCCATCCGCCGTCAGGTCAAGGCGCTGTCGGCCGAGGGCAAGCTGTCCGCGGTCGTGCTGATGGCCCTGCCCTTCGGCATCGTCGCGTTCCTCCTGGTGACCAACCCCGCCTACCTGGCCGGCTTCACCGAGGGCCTCGCCGGCTACGTGATGATCGCGCTGGTCGTCGTGCTGCTCACCGTCGGCGGGCTGTGGCTCAAGAAGACCGTGGCGATCCGGTTCTGATGCTGCCGACCCCCGTGCTCGCGGCCGCGCTGGCCGTCGCCCTCGCCGTCCCGCTGCTGGGCTGGGCGCTGCTGGCCCGCCCGCAGGACGCCGCCACCCGGACCCGGGCCAACCTCACCCGCGGCCTGGACCTGCGGGACGCCGCCGCCACCCGCCCGCGGACCCGGCTGCTGCCGCGCCTGGCCCGCGCGCTCACCCCGGCCGGCACGATCGCCCGGCTCAACCGGCTGGCCAACGCGGCGGGGCGTCCGGCGGAGTGGCCGGTGCCCCGGCTGGTGGCGGCCAAGCTCGTGCTCGCCGGGATCGCCGCGGCGTTCGGGGTGCTCGTGGTGGCGGCCGACCCGAGCCTGCTGACCGTGCTGGTGGCCGTCGTCGTGACCGGGGTGTCCTACGTCGTCCCGGAGCTCCTGCTGTACAGCCGCGGGCAGGAGCGGCAGCAGGCGATCGCGCTGGAGCTCGCCGACACCCTCGACCAGATGACCATCGCGGTGGAGGCCGGGCTCGGCTTCGAGGCGGCGGTGGCGCGGGCCGGGCGCAACGGCCGCGGCCCGCTCGCCGAGGAGCTGGTGCGCACGCTGCAGGACGTCGCCGTCGGCCAGCCGCGCCGCGAGGCCTATCTGGCGCTGGCCGAGCGGGCGGCGGTGCCCGACCTGCGCCGCTTCATCCGCGCCGTGGTCCAGGCCGACGCGTACGGCGTCTCGATCGCCGACGTGCTGCGCACCCAGGCCGCCGAGATGCGGCTCAAGCGCCGGCAGCGGGCCGAGGAGAAGGCGATGCAGATCCCGGTGAAGGTCATCTTCCCGCTGATCCTCTGCATCCTGCCGACGCTGTTCATCGTGCTGCTGGGCCCCGCCGTCCTGGACATCGTGGCGGCCTTCGGCGGCTGAGTGAGCCGTCGAGATCCCGCGATCTCGCCCGGGGGAGCGCCTCGGGCGTGCGAGATCGCGCGATCTCGACGGCGGTGCTGCGGCTCAGCCGGTGCTGCGGGGCTGGGCCGGGTTGGTCGGGTCGCCCTGGGACGGCGGGTTGATCACCGGGCCGGTCGTCGCCTCGGACACCTTCGAGCCGGCCGCGGCGTGCACCGGGTCGTCGGCGGCCGCGGCGGCCGGGTCGCCGCCGGAGGGCTGGGCCCCCTCGCGCAGCGCGCGGAGCCGGTTCTCCATCACGGTCACCACCTGCAGCCGGTTGGCGTGCGCCCGCTCGTACTCGAGCACCGTCTCCAACCCGGCGGCATCCAGGGTGCGGATGCGTGAGGTCAGCCCCTCCACCGGGAGGTGGTCGTAGTCGGGCAGCGGCAGCTGATCGTGTTCGGTCATGGCCGACCGCCTACCCCTGCTCCGCGGATCCGACACCGGGTGTGAGGTCACGGCCGGTGGGTAGGCGGCGGAGGCGGGCAGCCCGGGTTGCGGGCCGCCATCCCTGAGCCCCCAGCGATCGAGGAGTGGTCCCACCCCCATGGACGTGTCCTTCCTGGAACCGGTCTTCACCGCCTCCGGGCCCTACGCCACCGTGTGCGCCGACGTCACGCACACCACCGAGAACGCCGACACCGAGGTGGAACTGCGGGTCCGTGCCCTCGCCGAGCAGCTCACCGAGCAGGGGGCTCCGGAGGACGTGGTCGAGGCGGTCCGCAGCCGGCTGCTCGAGGCCAACGAGGGCGGGGAGGTCGCCACGCTGCGGGGTCGGGCGCTCGTCGTCGCGGCCGACGGCTCCGTCGTCCTGGACCAGCCCCTGGTGGACTCGCCGCGGCAGGAGATCGCGGAGTGGTCGCCGACCCCGAACCTGCTCCCCATCCTGCGGCAGCTGCCCGGACGCGTACCGCACATCGTCGTCGTCACCGACCGGGTGGGTGCCGACATCTCGGTGGCCACCCTCGTCGGCAAGCCCGAGATCGAGGACGAGGTCGAGGGGGACAGCTTCCAGATCCGCAAGTTCCAGGGCGGCGGCTGGGCCCACCACCGCTACCAGCACAACGCCGAGAACAAGTGGGTCCACAACGCCGACAACGTCGCCGAGCGCATCGCCTCGCTGGTGCGCCGGCTGCACCCGGCCTTCGTCCTCGTCGCCGGCGACATCCGGGCCCGGCAGATCCTCACCGACCGGGCCAGCGACCTCTGGTCGGACCTGGTCGTGTCCATGGACGAGGGCGGCCGCGCCGCCGGGGCCGACCGCGAGCCGGTCGACCAGCGGACCGCCGAGCTCGTCGCGGAGCACGAGGCCCGCGAGGAGGCCGACGCGGTGGAGAAGCTGGCCTCCGCCGGCGCCCACGGCCTGGCCGTCACGGGCAAGGCCGCGGTGGTCGAGGCGCTGCGCAAGGGCCAGGTCGAGACCCTGGTCCTCGCCGACCAGCAGGACCCCGACGACACGCTGATCGTCGGCAACTCGCCGCTCGAGCTCGGCGTCGACCAGCACGACATGGACGCCCTGGGCACCCACGGCACCGTCGTCCCGGCCGAGGGGGCACTGCTCGCCGCCTCCGTGGCGAGCGCGGCCGGCGTCGTCGTCGTCCCCCGGGCGGCGATGCCCGGCGACATCCCGGTCGCCGCGATCCTCCGCTACACCGACGACTCCACCCCCAAGGCCCAGTGAGGACCCCGACATGACCGACCCGCACCAGCCCGCCACCGCACCGGGCACCTCCACCGGCGACGTCGAGCACCGCGCCGCGATCGCCGAGGCCCTCGGCAAGGAGGTGTGGCCGGCCGACAAGGACGCGCTCGTGGCCAAGGCGCAGGAGGCGAACGCCCCCGACCGCGTGCTCGCCGACCTGCGCCGGCTGCCGTCCGGCCAGCAGTTCGACAACGTGCAGGACGTCGCCCGCGCCCTGGGCATCGGCACCGAGCAGCAGCGGTTCTGACGTGACCACCAACAAGGAGCCCAGCCCCGAGGCGCTGGCCAACGTGACCGAGCACAACGTCGCCACGCGGGCGGACCTGCTGCCCGAGGAGCAGGAGCTCTCCGGCAGCGGCATGGAGGAGGTCGCCGCGGAGGTGATCCTGGCCGAGTCCGAGGAACGTACCGTCCACCCCGACCCGGACGACGCCCAGGGCGCCCACCGCCAGTCCGCCGAGACCGCGGACCTGCCCTGAGCGCCGCGCACGAGCACGCCGTCCAGCTGCGCTGGTCCGACCCGGACTCCCTCGGACACGTCAACCACGCCCGCGCGCTGAGCCTGATCGAGGACGCGCGGCTGGCGATGGCCGAGGGAGCGCCGGGGGACCGGGGGCTCATCCTGGCGCGGCTCGAGGTCGACTACCTGCGCCAGCTGTACTACCGGGTGGGCGAGCGGCTGTGCGTGCGCAGCACGGTGACGCGGCTGGGCACGAAGTCGCTCACCGTGCGGCAGGAGCTGGTGCAGGACGACGAGGTCGCCATCCGCGCCTCCGTGGTGATGGTCCTGTTCGACTTCGCCACCGACACGAGCCGGGCGATGACCGACGACGAGCGCGCCCACTGGTCCCGGTTCGCCGAGGCCTGAGGTGGGCTTCTTCGACGGGTTCCCGGAGACCACGGCCGACGGGGCGGACGGCGTCCGGCTGCGGGTGCGGGCCGGCGGCGAGGGGCCGCCCGTCGTCCTGCTGCACGGCCACCCGCGCACGCACACCACCTGGCACCGGGTCGCCCCGCTGCTGGCCGCGGCCGGGTACACCGTCGTGTGCCCGGACCTGCGGGGCTACGGGCAGTCGTCCACGCCGCCGACGACCGAGGACCACGCGCCCTACGCCAAGCGGGCGATGGCGCGCGACGTGGTCACGCTCATGCGGGGCCTCGGGCACGAGCGGTTCGCCGTCGTCGGG
>DASQXT010000261.1:0-5286 GCA_035639575.1 Geodermatophilus sp. | reverse complement strand
GGCCTGGCCGGGCGCCGCCGGCTCGCTGTCCCGCGGCCGGCCACGGCGGTGGCCCAGGGGCTGATCGGCGTCTCGATCGGCGCGCTGGTCGACCTGACCACCCTCCAGGCGATCGCCCGCGACTGGCTGCCGGTCCTGCTGGTCACCGTGGGCACCCTGCTGCTCAGCGTGCTGGCCGGGCTGCTCATGCGCCTGCAACCCGGTGTCAGCCCGGTGACCGGGGCGTTCGCCATGGTCGCCGGGGGCGCGTCGGGCATCACGGCGATGGCCCGCGAGCTGGGCGCCGACGACCGGATGGTCGCGGTCCTGCAGTACCTGCGGGTGCTGCTCATCGTCGTCCTCATGCCGGTGGCGGCGACCGTCCTGTTCGGCGCCGAGCCCGGCTCCGGAGGGCCGACGGTGTCCGACACCGGGCCCGGGTGGCCGGCCGGGCTCCTCTTCGCCGCGGTCTGCCTGGGCACCGGTGCGCCGCTGGCCCGGCTGCTCCGGGTCCCCGTGCCGACGCTGCTGGGGCCGATGCTGGTCGCCGCCGGGCTCGACCTCGGCGGCCTCTCGGGCGGGGCGGAGGTCCCGGCGCCGCTGGAGACCGCGGCCTTCCTGGTCATCGGGCTCATGGTCGGGCTCAACTTCGACCGGGACAGCCTGCGCACCGTCGGCCGGGCGCTGCCGCTCGCGCTCGCCGTGATCCTCGGCCTGGTGGCCGCCTGCGCCGGGCTGGGTGCGGTGCTCGCCGCCACCACGGGGGCCGGCGCGCTGGACGCCTACCTCGCCACCACTCCCGGCGGGCTCTACGCGGTGCTCGCCACCGCCCAGGACGGCGGCGCCGACGCCACCTTCGTGCTCGCCGTCCAGGTCCTGCGGCTGTTCGTGATGCTGCTCTCGGCGCCGCTGCTGGCCCGCTGGCTGCGGCACACCGGGGAGTGACCGAGCCGTCGGTGGAGTGCCACGGACGTCGAGCGCGCCTACCCTCGACCGGGTGTCGGAGGAGGTGAGGGAGCTGTCCGAGGACCAGACCGGCGCGGACGCCGGCACGCAGGACGCGGTGCTGCTGTTCGTCGGTGGCCCGCTCGACGGGCGGGTGGAGATCCGCGACGCGCGGCACGGGGAGCCCCTGCCCACCATCACGCACGTGCACCTGCACGGCGGACCCAAGGTCGTGCACCGCTACGACCTGACCCCGCTGGGCCCGCAGGCCGGGGTCTACCACCTGCGCCCGCGGCAGACGGTCCGCGACCAGTCCGTCGCCGACTGAGCCTCACACCTGTCACACCGGGCTCCTGACGGACGGCACTGCCCGGCCGACCGGGCCGCTGACACCGTCGGCACATGGCCGGGAACCCGCTGCTCCTGCTCCACGTGACCGCCGGGACGGCGGGTCTGCTGCTCGGGCCGGTGTGGCTCGTCGCCCGCCTGGCGGGGGCGCGGGCGCGCGGCCCGGCCGGCGCCTACCAGGCGGCGGTCGCCGGGGTCGCAGGGAGCGGCGCGGTGCTCGCGGTGTCGGCGCCCGGTCTGGGCTGGCTGCTCCCGGTGGCCCTGGCCACGGAGGCGCTCGCGCTCGCCGGTGCGCTGGCCCGGCGGCAGGACTGGCCCCGCTGGCGCACCCTGCAGCCGCACCTGCTCGGAGGCTCGTACACCGCGCTGGTAACCGGGCTGCTGGTGGCCTCCACGGGGGACCCGGTGTGGTGGGTGCTGCCGGCGCTGGTCGGGCAGGTGCCCATCGCCGTCGCGAAGCGCCGGCTCCACGGCGCGGGTGTCGCACCGCCGCTCGCCCAGCGGCGGGGTAGCACCACCGCCGGGTGGACGGCCCGCGTCAGCGGTGCAGCGCGCGCAGCTCCGTCACCACGTCGTCGAAGACCGCGCGGTCGATGGCCGCGCCCTCGCGGCGGGTCGAGCCGGGCGGCAGGAGCAGCAGGCGGTCCAGGCGCACCTCGCTGGGCCGTCCGCGCGGGTCCCAGCCGCCGCGGCCGACGTCCATCCAGGTGCGGCCGTACCGGGCCTCGTCGGCGGCGTCCCGGTCGTGGTCCTTGCTGGAGAGCATGAGCCCGACCAGGTCCGCGCCGCGGCGGCCGACGACGAGCACCGGACGGTCCTTGCCGCGGCCGTCGCCCTCGTCGTAGGGCACCCACGCCCAGACCACCTCGCCGGGGTCCGGCTCACCGTCGGCCTCCGGGCGGTGGACGAGCTCGACGCCGTCGAGCCCGCCGGGGAGGTCGTGCACGCCCCGTCCGGCCGGCGCCTCCCGTCGTGGGGCCGCCGGCGAGGGACGGGTGGGCTGCAGCACCGTGCGCAGCAGCGACCTGAGCACCCGGGGCAGAGAGGGTCCGGCCATGCCGGGCACGGTACGGGTGACACGGGTGGGGTGGGTGGTGCGTGCGGGGTGTTCCGTGTGACACACAGGTGTCGATCGGACACGCGCACGGTTGGAACTGCCGAGGTCAGGGCACGATGTCGGCACGGGGGCTGTGCAGAGGCGTCCCCGGGAGAGGGGGCCGCCATGACCTCGGCCGAGCCGATTCCCCCCGCCCAGCCGCGGGGGCGCGAGGTGAAGGCGAGCGTGCTCGCCGCCTTCCAGCTCGTGGAGGACGCCCGCTACCTGGGTACCGACCGGCGCAGCCGGCACGGGCGCCGGAGGGCGCTCGCCGAACGCGCCGTCGCCTACCGGAGACTCGCCCGCGACCTGCGCGTCGGCTGAGGGAGGCCCCGCGGCGGAGCGGGGTAGGACGACCGGGTGGCCCCGTCCTCCCCGCCGGTCTACTACGCCGACCTGCACGTGCACTCCCGCTTCGCCTACGCGACGTCCCGGCACCTCACGCTCCCGGTGCTCGACGCGACCGCGCGGGAGAAGGGGGTGCGGGTCATGGGCACCGGCGACTCCACCCACCCGGCGTGGTTCGAGGAGCTGAGCACCCAGCTCGTACCGGCCCCGGAGGAGGGGCTGTACGTCCGCCGGGAGGCCGCCCGGGACGACGCCACCCGGTTCCTCCTGAGCGTCGAGGTCTCCTGCGTCTACCGCCAGGCGGGTCGGGCGCGCCGGATCCACGTCCTGGTGCTGCTGCCGACCCTGCAGGCCGCGGCGGCGGTCAACGGCGTCCTCGCGCAGCGGGGTGCCGACCTGGGCATCGACGGGCGCCCGACGCTGCAGCTGAGCGCGAGGGCCGTCGCCGAGCTGGTCCTCGAGGTGGAGCCGACCGCGCTCGTCGTGCCCGCCCACGTGTGGACGCCGTGGTTCGGGGCGCTGGGGTCGAGGTCCGGCTTCGACTCCCTCGCCGAGTGCTTCGGGGACCTGACCCCGCAGGTCCTCGCGGCCGAGACGGGGCTGTCCGCCGATCCGGCCATGTGCTGGCGGGTGAGCTCCCTGGACGCCGTGGCGCTGCTGTCCAGCTCCGACGCCCACGGGCCACGCACGATCGCCCGCGAGGCCACGCGCCTGGAGGGGGAGCTGTCCTATCCCGGCATCCGCGAGGCGTTCCGCACCGGCGCCCCCGAGCGCGCCGGGGAACGCGCGGCCGCGGTGACCCGGCTGGTCGACACCGTCGAGTTCCACCCGGCCGAGGGCAAGTACCACCTCGACGGCCACCGCGAGCACGGCGTCCGGATGACACCGGCGCAGCGGGCGGCCGCCGGTGGGCGGTGTCCCGTGTGCGGCAAGCCGGTCACGGTCGGGGTCCTGTCGCGCGTCGAGGAGCTCGCCGACCGCCCGGTCGGGGCGCGGCCGGACGGGGCGCCGGGGTTCCGGTCGCTCGTGCCGCTGGACGAGGTGCTGGCCGCGGCACTGGGTGTCCGGCCGGCCGCCAAGCGGGTGACCGCGGCACGCGCCCGGCTGCTCGAGGCCCTCGGCGACGAGCTGTCGGTGCTCACCGAGGCGCCCCTCGCCGACGTCGAGGCCGTCGCCGGGGCGCGCGTGGCCGAGGGGATCGGCCGGGTGCGCGCCGGCGAGGTGGACGTCGAACCCGGCTACGACGGCCGGTTCGGCACCGTGCACGTCTTCCCCCCGGGGTGACCCCACCGGCGTCACCCCGAGCCCGCGGACGGGGTCCTTCCTCAGGTGACGCAGAACTCGTTGCCCTCGGGATCGGCCAGGGTGACCCACTCGAACGGGCCCTGCGAGCCCCGGTACAGCTCGGTCGCACCGAGCGCCAGCAGGCGGGCGACCTCGTCCTCCCGCCGGTCCCCGCCCACGCGCACGTCCAGGTGCACGCGGTTCTTGACGGTCTTGGCCTCGGGGACCTGCTGGAAGAGCACCCGCGGCCGGCCGGGGTCGGGCGAGCCCAGCGCCGCGCCCGAGCGCCAGACCAGCGCGCCGCGGTGCGTGGTGGTGTCCGCCTCGGTCGCCGCGCCCGACGCGACCATGCGGCGGATGAACGCCTCGTCCTGCGGTTCGACCCGCCACCCGAGGACCTCGGCCCACCAGTCGGCCAGCCCGTGCGGGTCGGCGCAGTCGATCGCGATCTGGACGTCGGCGGCCATGCGCGGACGATAGGGCGAACCACGGACGGTTTCGGCCTCCCTGCAGGGGCCCGCCGTGAGCCTGCGAACGGTGGGGCAGGGAGGTCCTCCCTCAGAGCTCCTGCGCCAGCTCGGCGCGCATCTCCTCCTGCCCGGGCAGCGGCGTGTCCAGCCCGCAGTGGTCGCGCAGCACCTCGCCCAGCGACGGGAAGGTCGAGCGCTCGACCTGCCGGTCGGCGTCCCACAGCCCCGAGCGCATGACCGCCTTGCCGCACTGGAAGTACGCCCGCTCGACGCCCAGCACGAGCACCGACCGCGGCGCACGGCCGAACTCGGTCAGGTCCACCCCGAGGTCGTCCGGTCCGACGAGGGTCGTCGTCCCGAAGACCTTGAGGGTCTCCTCGAAGCCGGGCACGAAGAACAGCAGGGCAGCGCGCGGGTTGCCCACGGTGTTGCGGAGGCTGTCCACCCGGTTGTTGCCCTGCCGGTCCGGGAGGGCGAGGGTCCGCTCGTCGAGGACCCTCGCGAACCCCGGGTCACCGCCGCGCGGGGAGACGTCCGGCCAGCCGTCCGCAGCGGCCGTGGCCAGCGTGGCGAACGGCGAGAGGGCGATGAAGGCCCGGCAGTGTCGGTCCAGGTGGTCGACGACCTTGTCCTGCACCAGCCGGGAGGGCGGCCGGTACCCCGCCAGGACGTCGGGAGCGGTGTCCACGGGTGCACCGTAACCCGGCTAGCGTGCCCCTCCGTGCCCGCACAGTGGAGCTCCCCGGTCCGGTACGTCGAGTGCGACCAGCAGGGCGTCGTCTTCAACGCCCACTACCTGACCTGGGCCGACGAGGC
>DASQXT010000260.1:0-9546 GCA_035639575.1 Geodermatophilus sp. | reverse complement strand
TCCGCAGCAGCCAGTTGATCACCGCCAGCCCGAGCCCGTGCGGCAGCCCGGGCAGCTCGTCGGCGGCCTGGTAGACGGCCGGGATCAGGGTGGCGACGCCGAGCCCGGCGAGGGCGAACCCGGCCAGCGTGGTGGGCACCGACGGCAGGGCCAGGGCCACGCCCATGCCCGCCGCGGTGAGCGCCCCGCCGGCCCGGGCCACCCGGCGGCGGCCGAACCGGTCGACGACCCGGTCGCCGGTCAGCCGCCCGACGGTCATCGCCGCGGACAGGGCCACGAAGCCGAGCCCGGCGGTGGCCGCGCCGGCCGCCAGCTCGGTGCGCAGGTAGAGCGCGCTCCACGACGCGCCGGCGTCCTCGACGAACGCGCCGCACGCGGCGAGCACGCCGAGCACGGCGAGCGCCGGGACGGCGGTCCGCCGCCGCGGGCGCTCCCGCGGTACGTCGGTGGCGACCGCGTCGGGCTCGTCCCGGCCGGGCAGCATCGCCCGTGAGGCGGCCACCGCGACGGCACCGAAGACGACGGCCGAGGCGGCGAGGTGGCCCCCCAGCGGCACCTGCAGCCCCGCGGCGGCCGAGCCCAGCAGCCCGCCCACGACCGCGCCGACGCTCCAGACGCCGTGGAAGGCGTTGATGATCGAGCGGCCGTAGTGCCGCTGCACGCGCAACCCGTGCGCGTTCTGCGCGACGTCGACGACGGCGTCCAGCGCGCCGACCACCAGCAGCGCCGCGGCGAGGCCGAGCCAGTTGGGCGCCACCGACACCGTCCACACGACGACGCCGAGCAGCACCAGGCCGTAGGAGGCGACCCGGCCGGAGCCGAACCGGCGGATGAACGCGGCCGAGGAGAGGGCGGCCAGCAGCGCACCCAGCGGCAGCGCCGCCAGCGCGGTGCCCAGGGCCGTGCTGCTCAGCCCGAGCTGGGCCTTCAGCTCCGGCAGGCGCGGCACGAGGCCGGCGTAGAAGACGGCGTTGAGGAAGAAGCAGGCGGCGACGGCGGCGCGGGCCCGGCGCAGGGCAGCGGTGTCGGTGTCGGTGGCGGCCACGGGGTCCTCGGGAGGGTCAGCCGGCGAGCCGGTGGAGGGCGGAGCGGATCTGGTCGGCGGTCATCGGGTCGGTGGACAGGGCGCTGTGCAGCACCAGCCCCTCCACCAGCGCGTCGACCTCGCGCGCGGTCACCGGGTCGAGGTGGCGTTCCAGGCTGCGGCGGCTGCGGGACATCCAGTCCTGGGTGACCGCGCGCAGCGCCGGGTCGCGGGCCGCGGCGACGTAGAGCTCGACGGCGAGCACCAGGTCGCGCTGCGAGCCGAGCAGGTCGCCGGTGAGGTGGTCGACCAGCGCCTCGAGCGCCGCGGCCCGGTCCGGCGCGGCGCGCATGCGCTCGTCGAAGCGCTCGGCGACGGCGTCGACGTGCCGGGTGAACGCGGCGGCGAGCAGCTCGGTCAGGGAGGCGAAGTGGTAGGTCAGCGACCCCAGGGGGACGTCGGCGGCGCGGGCGATCGCCCGGTGCGTGGCGGCCGTGACGCCGTGGGCGGCGATGACGTCGAGCGCGGTGTCCACCAGCCGGTCGCGCCGTCCCGGGTCGTGCCGCCGGGCCCGCCGCGCCGGGGCGGAGATCACCGGCCGGGCCCGTCCAGGGTGCGGACGACGCGAGCGGGGTTGCCGACGGCGACCACGTTCGGCGGCAGGTCGCGGGTGACCACCGCTCCCGCACCGACGACGGTGTTCTCGCCGATCGTCACGCCGGGCAGCACGATCGCCCCGCCGCCGAGCCACACGTTGTCGCCGATGGTGATCGGCTCGGCCGCCTCCCACTTGGCGCGCCGTGGCTCGGGGTCGACGGGGTGGGTCGGGGTCAGCAGCTGGACGTTGGGTCCGATCTGGACGTCGTCCCCGATGGTGATGGGTGCGACGTCGAGGGCGACCAGCCCGAAGTTGGCGAAGCAGCGGGCACCGATGCGGATGGAGCTGCCGTAGTCGACGAAGAAGGGCGGGCGGATCTCGGTGCCCTCACCGACGGCGCCGAGCAGCTCCTCCAGCAGCCGGCGGCGCAGCGGGCCCTGGCGGACCGTCGTGGCGTTGTAGGCGTCGGCCAGGTCCAGCGCCCGGGTGCTGGCCTCGCCGAGCTCGGGGTCGTCGGCGGTGTAGGGATCGCCGGCGAGCATCCGCTCGCGCATGGTCCGGGTGTCGCTGGCATCGGGCCGGGAACTCATAGGAACAACCGTACACATCGTCGCGGTGCGCGGCGGACCGGGGCCGGTCGTCGACCCCCGGCGCTGCACCAGGCGGTGCGATCGGCCTCGGCGGCGCGCGGTGGTGGCGGCCCGCCCGGCGTCGTCCGTAGCCTTTCCCGATGGCGGACGCCGCGCCTCGCCCGTCCTTCCGGCCGGACGTCGAGGGCCTGCGCGCCGTGGCCGTCCTGGCCGTCGTCCTGTACCACGCCGAGGTCCCCGGCCTCCCGGGCGGGTTCGTCGGGGTCGACGTGTTCTTCGTGGTGTCCGGGTTCCTGATCACCGGCCTGCTCTGGCGGGAGGTCGAGCTCACCGGCACCGTGCGGCTCGTCCGGTTCTACGGTGCCCGCGCCCGGCGCCTCCTGCCCGCCGGTGTGACGGTGCTCGTGGCAACGGCGGCCGCCTGCGCCTGGCTGCTACCCCCGTTGCAGGCGCGCGGCGTCCTGGGTGACGCGCTGGCCAGCGCGGTCTACGTGGGCAACTACCGCTTCGCGGCGAGCGGGACCGACTACCTCGCCGGGGACACACCCCCGTCGCCGTTCCAGCACTACTGGTCGCTCGGCGTGGAGGAACAGTTCTACCTGCTGTGGCCGGCTCTGCTCATCGCCACTGCCTGGGTCGCGGGCCGGGGGACGTCGGTGCTGCGGCGTGGCCGGCCGGGGCCGGAGCACCGCCCGGTGACGCCGTACCTGCTGGTCCTCGCCGCCGTCGCCGCGGTGTCCTTCGTCCTCTCTGCGTACTGGACCCGCACCGCGCCCCCGTGGGCCTTCTTCTCGCTGCCGACTCGGGCCTGGGAGCTGGCCACCGGTGGGCTGGTCGCCCTCGGCGCTCCGTGGTGGGAGCGGCGGTCGCGACGGCTCGCCCGCCTGGCCGGCTGGACCGGCCTGGCGCTGGTCGTGGGCGGCTGCGTGCGGCTGGGGCGCTCGACCCCCTACCCCGGGCTGGCCGCGCTGGCTCCGGTGCTCGGCACGGCCCTCGTCGTGGGAGCCGGCTGCGCGCTCCCGCGGGCGGGGGTGGGCGCCGCCCTCGGCACCCCACCGATGCGACTCGTCGGGCGGTACTCGTACTCCTGGTACCTCTGGCACTGGCCCGTCCTGCTGCTGGTGCCGGTCCTGACCGGCCAGCCGCTCGGCCTGGGCGCCCGGCTCGGGGCCGCCGCACTGAGCGGGGGGCTGGCGGTGCTCACCCTCCACTCCGTCGAGGACCCCGTGCGCTTCGCCGCGTCCCTGCGTGCGTCGCCCCGCCGCAGCCTGCTGCTGGGCGCCGGGGTCACGACGGCGGGCGCCACGGCGGTGCTGGCGCTGGTGCCGCTCACCCCGGTCCCGGTGGGGCAGGGCGGCGCGACTCGTGCACCGGCGCTCGGGGCGCCGGACGTGACGCACGCGAGCGGGGTGACCCCGGCCCCGCCGAGCCCGTCGGAGCCTGCCGAGGAGGCCGCCGTGCAGGCGCTGATGGCGCAGGCCCAGGAGGCCGTCGCCGGCTCGGCCGAGACCCAGGTCGTCCCCGCCGACCTCACCCCCCCGCTGGCCGGTGCGAGCGCCGACCGCCCCGCCCCCTTCCGGGACGGCTGCGTGGTGACGTGGACCGATGCGCGGCCGCGCACCTGTGCCTATGGAGCGACGGGGTCACCCGTCACCGTGACCCTGGTGGGCGACTCCCACGCTGCCCAGTGGGAGCCGGCACTCGAGCAGGGCGCCCAACAGCGGAACTGGCGGCTGGAGACCGTCGGCAAGGTCACCTGCCCCCTCCTGGACCTGCCGATCACCAGTCCCCACCTCGGCCGGCGGTACACCGAGTGCGAGCAGTGGCGCGCGGCGGTCCTCGACCGCATCCGTGCCCAGCCTCCCGACGTGGTGGTCCTCGGCATGACCCGGCGCTACGGGACGGACTTCGGGTTCACCGTGTACGGCTCGCAGTGGCTGGACGCCCTGACCCGCGCAGTGGCCGACATCCGGGCGACGGGAGCCGCCGTCCTGGTGCTGGGGCCGGTGCCCGACCCGCACTCCGACGTCCCGATCTGCCTGTCGGAGCACCTCTCGTCCGCAGCCGCCTGCGCGCCGGACCGCGCCCGCGCGGTCAGTGACCCCGGCATCGCCGCGGAAGCGGCGGCGACGGCGGCGGGCGGCGGTTCCTACGCCGACCTGACCCCTCTCTTCTGCACCGCGACGCGGTGCCCACCGATCGTCGGGAGCCGGCTCGTCTACCGCGACGACAACCACCTGACGGTCGGCTATGCCGAGTGGCTCGCACCCGTGCTGGTCGCCGAGGTCGACCGCGTCGTGTCGGGACACTGAGCGGTCCGGAGCTGCCGTCACGGCCCACCTCCGCCGGCGGCCGTGACGTCCCGACCAGCACCGGCCAGGGTCTCGCCGAGGCGGACCATCGACTCCCGGTGCTGCATCAGGCGGTGCGGTGGGCCTCGGCGGCGGCGACGGCGTCCTCGCGGCTGGGGTACGGCCCTCCGGTGCGGCCGTCGGCACGGCAGGTCCACCGGTAGCCGTCGGGGGTCCGCTCGATGCGGTAGCCCTGCGGGTCGGCCGGACCGTGGCCCGGGCGTTCCCACGGGTCGGTCATGTGAACTCCACGTTCCTGAAGCGCACCCCCGCGAACGCGCCGCCGAGGTGGACGACGGGCACGGGGCGGTGGGTGGCGTCCACGACGGTCACGGTCTCGCGGTCGTCGGCGCCCGTGAAGAGCAGCCCCGAGCCGGTGACGGTGATGCGCAGCGGCACGTAGGTGCCCATCCTCGGCGCCGTTCCCCCGGTCGAGGACGCCAACCCGGTGGCGACCCCCTCGACGACCCGGTGGACGTCCAGGGTGCCATCTGCCCGCAGGAGGAAGAGGTAGCCGTCGGTGCCGGGCGACGGACCGGACGACGGTCGGTACGGGTGGTCGTCGGTGGTCAGGAGGACCCACGCGCAGCTCGTGCGGCCGTCCGCGCAGATCGCGTCCATGCGGAGGTCGAGGCGCAGCGTGAACGCGGCCGGGTCCGGCGGTGCCAGGAAGCCCATGAGGGTGGACGTGGCGGTCCCGGAGACGTCGAAGCCCCAGGAACCGTCGTCCGCGTGGAACCGGCCGCGGCTGGTGTCCGGCAGCATCCCCGGCAGCCACACCTGACGGGCGAACAGGTCCGAGGCACGCCGCCCGGCGTCCCCCGCGATGTAGACCGGGTCGTCGGAGAAGATCGCGTCCACGCCGTCGGCGACGAGGACGTCCCGCTGGTGTCGCCGGTTGACCGTGTGACAGGCCACCTCGATCCCCACCGCGTGCGCTCGTGCGCACACCGTCGAGGTGACCTGGCCCGCTGCCGGACCGATCCAGCCGATGTCCTCGGCGGCGGCCCGGACGACGTCGGTGCTCCCGAGCCAGATGACGTCCCACCCCCGGGAGCGCGCCAGCCGACAGTCGGCCAGGGCATAGGACTGGAGCAGCACGGACGCCGGGCTGACACCACGCCGGTCGAGCGCGTCGATCACCGGCTCCATCGCGTCGCTGCTCTTGGCCTCGACGCAGAGGAGGACGCGGTTCCCGAACTCGACGAGCACCTCCTCGAACAGCGGAGGGCGCAGGCCGTCGGGCCAGCCTCCGCCGAGGATGGCCGAGGCGTCGATGTCGAGCTGCTTCCAGGACACCGACGTGTGGTCGGCGACGTTGCCGCTGGAGGTCGTCATGCGGTCGACCGTGCCGTCGTGCATGACGCCCAGGCCGCCGTCGGCGAGTGTGGACACGTCCTGCTCGATGACCGGCAGGCCCTGGCCCACAGCGACCCGGTAGCCCTCCATGGTGTGTTCGGGGACCTGCAGGGCCCCGCCGCGGTGGGCGATGACGAACGGCCGGCTCAGGTCGGCGAAGTCCACGGGGTGATCCTGGGGGCCCGGCCGCGCGGCCGGGGCCCGACCGGTCGCCGGGCGTCGTCAGCCGTGCAGCACGTCCCCCAGCGCCCGGGCGTCGTACAGCGCGGCGGAGTCGACCGGCTGCCCGTCGAGGAGGGCCGCGGGCGTGCCCTGCGGGTCCTGCTCCTGGAACGCCCGGTCGACCGCGACCACCCAGGCCTCGTACCGCCCGTCCCTGACCCCGGTCACGTACGCCGGGTCGTCCAGGCCCACGCGCCTGCCCAGGTCCAGCAGGTCCTCGGCGGTGAAGCCGCCGCTGTGCTCGGGTGGTTGGCTCGCGAACACCTCGCGGCGCAGTTGGTCGAACCGACCCGCCTCCGCGGCGAGGGCCAGCGCGTTGCCGGCGCGCACCGACTCCGGGCCCAGGAAGCACCGCATCCGGTACTCGACCGCGACCGCACCGGCAGCGATCTCGCGGCGCAACAGATCCCCCGACGCCTCCTCGAACTGCCGGCAGTAGGGGCACTGGGGGTCCTCGAAGACGACGAGCCGGCGACCGGCGTCGTCGCTGCCCACCACCACCCCGCCCCCCGGGGTGTGGCCGGATGGCACGGGCGGGGTCGCGGCGGCGTCCATGCCGTCGTCGGTACCCACGATCCGGGTCCGGTAGCCGGTTCGCGCGCTCCCGAGCCCGAGGGCAGGATCGTCCGGCGGGGCTCCAGGGCGCCGGTCGACGACGCCGGCGGGGTCGGGGACCGGGGGAGGGGTGCCGGGATGGCGGTCAGCGAGGTCGACCTGCGGCGGCGGTGGTCGGAGGAGCGAGCCTGCCACGGCCTGTGGAGCACGCTGCCCGGCGTGGTGACCGGCGAGGTGCTGGCGCGCACCGGAGCCGACTTCGTCGTCGTCGACCTGCAGCACGGCGCCGGGACCGAGGCGGAGCTGCCCGGCGTCGCGGCGGGGATCACGGCGGCGGCCGCGGTGCCGCTCGTCCGGACCCGCAGCCCGGCCTTCGCCGACGTCGGGCGTCCGCTGGACCTGGGTGCCCGCGGCGTGATCGTGCCCAACGTGCGCGACGCCGACCACGCCCGCGAGGTCGTCGCCGCCTGCCGGTACGCCCCGGCCGGCGGTCGGTCGATCGGACGGCTCTCCGGCGGCGCGGACCAGCCCCTGGTGGTCGTGATGGTGGAGACCGCGACCGCGCTCGACGACCTCGACGCCGTCCTCGCCGTCGAGGGGCTGGACGGCGTGTACGTCGGGCCGGGCGACCTCTCCCTGTCGCTGGGGC
The DNA here is from genome assembly GCA_035639575.1 of Geodermatophilus sp. Lineage (GTDB taxonomy): Bacteria > Actinomycetota > Actinomycetes > Mycobacteriales > Geodermatophilaceae > Geodermatophilus. The sequence goes on along the minus strand of DASQXT010000260.1, from coordinate 2,198 downwards.
TGACCGGGAACGAGCGCCGGGAGGAGCTGCGCGGCGTGCTGTCCTCGATCGTCGCCCGGGCCCGCGCCGCGGGCGTGCCCGTCGGCGTGCACGCCTACAGCGGTGCGGAGGCCGCCGGGTACGCCGCCGAGGGCGCGACGATCGTGACCGTCGCCGTCGACGCGGTCTCCCTGCGCGAGGCCGTGACCGCCCACCTCGGCGTCGCCCGCGGCGCCCCGGAGCCGCGCCCGCGGTGACCGTCGCCCCCCCGGTCGTTCCCGCCCACCTCCCGCGCCGGGATACTCGTCGCGACGTGGACCGCCGCGGTCGCGCGATCGAGGAGGTCCCTGAGCGTGCCGAGAGCCCTGCTGCTGGAGAACATCGACGCGGTGGCGGCCGACCTGCTCGGCTCGGCCGGCTACGAGGTCGAGTCGCTGCGGGGAGCGCTGGACGAGGCCGACCTGGCCGCCGCGCTCGACGGCGTCGACGTGCTGGGCATCCGGTCGAAGACCCAGGTGACCGCGGAGGTCCTCCGCCGCCGTCCCGGCCTCGCCGCGGTGGGGGCCTTCTGCATCGGCACCAACCAGATCGACCTCGCCGCGGCCGCGGCCTCCGGGGTCGCGGTGTTCAACGCGCCGTACTCCAACACCCGCAGCGTGGTGGAGATGGTGATCGCGGAGATCATCTGCCTGGCCCGGCGGCTGGTCGACCGGGACCGGGCGCTGCACGCCGGGACGTGGGACAAGTCCGCGGCCGGCAGCCACGAGATCCGCGGGCGGACCCTGGGCATCGTCGGCTACGGCAACATCGGCAGCCAGCTCTCGGTGCTGGCCGAGGCGCTGGGCATGCGGGTGCTGTTCTACGACCTGGAGGACAAGCTCGCGCTCGGCAACGCGGAGGCCTGCGGCAGCCTCGAGGAGCTGCTCGAGCGCGCGGAGACGGTGACCCTGCACGTCGACGGGCGCGCCGGGAACGCGGGGCTCTTCGGCGCCGAGCAGTTCGCCCGGATGCGCCGGCGCAGCCTGTTCCTCAACCTCTCCCGCGGGTTCGTCGTCGACCACGAGGCGCTGCGCGAGCACATCCTCAGCGGGCACATCGCCGGGGCCGCGGTCGACGTGTTCCCGGAGGAGCCCCGCGAGCAGGGCGACGAGTTCAGCTCCGTGCTGCGGGGACTGCCCAACGTCATCCTCACGCCGCACGTCGGCGGGTCGACCCAGGAGGCCCAGCGCGACATCGGGCGGTTCGTCGCCGGCAAGCTGGTCGACTACACCGGCTCCGGGACGACGACGCTGAGCGTCAACCTGCCCGCCGTGGCCCTGCACGGCTCCTCCGCGGCCCGGTTCGCGCTGCTGCACCGCAACGTGCCCGGCGTCCTCGCGCACGTGAACGCGCTGGTCGGCGAGCACGGGCTGAACGTCGACGGCCAGGTGCTGGCCACCCGCGGTGAGCTGGGGTACGCGGTCACCGACATCAGCGCGGCGCTGCCCGCGGACCTGCTGGCCGCGCTGGACGCCCTGCCGGAGACGCTCCGGCTGACGACCTTCGGGCGCCCGACCGGCTGACCCTCCGCCCTCCGCGGGTCACCCGATCCCCACCGGCCGGGTCCTTGGTCCCGCGGAACCTGTCAGTTTCCGGAACCGCGCCGGATCCCGGTGACACCGGGGTCACCCCGGCCCCAGCATCGCCCCAGGGTCGTCTCGGGGGATGGCCCGACAGGACAGCGGCGGGGGTGCGGTCGATGACGGACCTGGTCACCGGACGGACGACGGCGACCCCCGAGCCGGATGGTGTCCCCGGCCTCCCGGACCGGTGCCAGCGGCCTGCCCCCCCGGCCCCGGTCCGCCCCGACGGCGTGCCGCTCACCCGCCTGACCGCCCTGGCCCGGCTCACCCCCGCGCAGGCCCTCGAGCTCGGCGCCGGCGTGCTGGAGGAGCTGGCGGGGCGATCGGACCCGGGGACCTGCGAGCGGGTGCCCGTCGACCGGGTCGTCGTCAGCACCGACGGGGCGGTGGTGCTCACCCCGGCCGGGGACGGCGGGCAGGAGCTGGGGCCGTCGGCGGCAGCTCCGGCCGGTGTGCCTGTCGCGGCGGTCCTCGCGGGTGTCGCAGCAGCCGCCCGCGTGCGCGGCCGCCGCGCGGACCCGGCCGCCGAACGGCTCCTGGGTCACCTCGACCGGGCGGTCACCGAGGTGCCCGACGCCGGGGTCCCGGTCGTGGCGG
>DASQXT010000259.1:0-17837 GCA_035639575.1 Geodermatophilus sp. | reverse complement strand
CCGCCGCGCACGTCGAGGGCGAAGGCGATCGCGACGCTGGAGATGTCGTCGAAGCGCCGCTTGGCCACCTTGTGGAAGGCGGCCAGCCCGGCCGGCGGCAGCGGGACCCGGACGGCGCGGATGAGCTCGTCGGCCCGTCGCACGCTGCGGCGGTACCCGGTGAAGTAGTCGGCGAGCTCCACCTCGCGCTCGCCGTCGAGCGAGGTGAGGACGACGGTGGCCTCGAGCGCCAGCAGCGCCGGCGGGGTGTCGCCGATGGGCGAGCCGGTGCCGAGGTTGCCGCCGAGCGTGGCGCCGTTGCGGATCAACCGCGAGGCGAACTGGGGGAAGACCTCGTCGAGCAGCGGGAGCCGGCCGTCGAGCCGCTCCTCGACCTCCGACAGGCTCAGCGCCGCACCGATCTCGACCGCGGACCCCGTGACGTCGAAGCCGCGCAGCTCCGGCAGCTGGTCGATCGCCACCACCAGCGGCGCGCGCTGCCCGCGCAGGTTGACCTCGACGCCCTGGTCGGTGCACCCGGCGACGAGCAGCGCCTCGGGGCGCTCGGCCAGCAGGGTCAGCGCCTCGGTGAGCCCGGACGGCCGGACGAACTCCGCCCCGCCGGCGGCGACGCGGGTGGCGGGCACCTCCGGTGGCGGCTGGCTGCGCCGGGCCGCCAGCCGGTCGCCGTCCTCCGGGGCGCCGAGGGCGAAGGCGGCGTCGCGGATGGGCCGGTAGCCGGTGCAGCGGCAGAGGTTGCCGCTGAGGGCGTGCAGGTCGAACCCGTTCGGGCCGTGCAGGTGGTCCGGCCCGCCGGCCCCGTGGCCGTCGGAGGCCGCTGCCGGGGCGCGGTCGGGGCGGTAGTACTCCGCTGCCATGCTGCAGACGAAGCCGGGGGTGCAGTACCCGCACTGCGAGCCGCCCCGCTCGGCCATCTCCCGCTGGACGGGGTGCAGCGCGTCCGGGGTGCCCAGCCCCTCGGCGGTCACCAGCTCCTGCCCGGCGAAGGCGGCGATGGGGACCAGGCAGGCGTTGAGGGCCGTCCACCGCGTGGGGGTCGCCCTCCCGGGCCGCGCGACGAGGACGGAGCACGCCCCGCACTCCCCCTCGGCGCAGCCCTCCTTGCACCCGACCAGTCCCTGCGCCCGCAGCCAGTCGAGCGCGGTGGTGTGTGGCGTGGCGCCGTCGAGCGGGATCGACCGCCCGTTCACGGTGACGGCTGGCGACTGCATCGCTGCTGCTCCTGTCTGTCTCGGCCCGGCCGGGGCCGGAGGTCCGCCTCCAGCCTCCCGCGTGCTGGTCACAGCGCGGTCGCGCCGTACCGCTGGGTCCGCGCGCTGTGGATCGGGTTGGCGTCGGCGACCAGGTCGTCGAACCGGTGCCCGGCGATCTTCGCGATCTCGATGAGCGCGGCCGCGTGCTCCTGGACGGGCGAGTTCTGCATCCGGGCCCGGCCCTGCTCGAGGATCCGCTCCCGGCTGGGGTTGTCGCGGACGCACACGATCAGCGGGAAGCCGAACCTCTCCTGGTACTCGGTGGTGACCTCGCGGAAGGCGGCGTGGTCCTCGTCGGTCAGCCGGGTGAGTCCCGCGGTCGCCTGGTCGAGGGTGGACTGCTCCCCCGCCGTCCCCTCGGCGACCGTGTCGCTGCCCAGCGCCGGGTAGGCGTCCATCAGCTGCCGCTGCTGCTCCGGGGTGGCCGCGAACAGGGCCTCCTGGAAGGCCAGCCGCAGCGAGGCGGTGTCGGCGAACGGCCGCTGGGTGTAGGCGTTCTCCACCACCCAGGTCGGGCCCTGGAACAGCCGGCCGAAGGTGGCGACGAACTCCTCGCGGCTCATCGCGTTCACGTCCTGCAGCCGGACCTGCCGCTGCCCCGGGATGCCGGCGACCGCGGGGCCGTGGGGGCGGCCGATGTGGTGGAAGACGGCGTTCAGGCCGATCGCGGTGATGCTGCCCAGCGTGATGCCGCTGCCCAGGATGATCTGCGCCCACGACGGCACCGCCGCGGCGATCCCCGGCTGCACGGTGACCAGCAGCGCCAGGCCCAGGCTGGTCGCGACGATGACGACGTTGCGGTGGTCGTTGAAGTCGACCCGGCTCAGCGTCTGGATGCCGACGACGGCCACGGTCGCGAACATCGCCAGCGCCGCTCCGCCGAGCACCGGGTGCGGGATGCCGGCCACCACGGCACCGGCCTTGGGCACCAGGCCGATGAGGATCATGAAGGCGCCCGCCGCGGCGACGACCCAGCGGCTCTTCACCTGGGTGAGGCGCACCAGGCCGACGTTCTCGGCGAAGCACGTGTACGGGAACGAGTTGAGGACGCCGCCGATGGTGGTCGACAGACCGTCGGCCCTCAGCGCCGCCGCGATGTCCTTGCGGCCGACCCGCTTGTCGACGATCTCCCCCGTGGCGAACACGTCACCCGTGGTCTCCACCGCGGTGATCAGCATGACGACGACCATCGACACGACGGCGGCGAGGCTGAACTTCGGCCAGCCGAAGTAGAAGGGCGTGGTGACGCCCACCCACGAGGAGTCCGCGACCGCACCGAAGGTGGCGTCACCGAGCGCCCACGCGGTCAGCGTGCCCACGACCAGCCCGACCAGGACGGCGACCGTCGCCAGGAAGCCGCGGAAGAACCGCTGCATGAGCACGATGAGGGCGAGCGTGCCCAGGGCGTACGCGAGGTTGCGCGCGTTGCCCGGGTCCGGGTCGGCCGCGCCGCCGACGGCGTCGGCCGCGGCCACCGGGAGCAGCGCGATGCCGATGATCGTGATGACCGACCCGGTGACCACCGGGGGGAAGAAGCGGATGAGGCGGCTGAAGTACGGGGCGATGGCGAAGGTGACCAACCCGGCGACGATGACCGCGCCGTAGATGACCAGCAGCCCGTCGGTCCCGCCGCCGGCGGCCAGCCCGATGGCGATCATCGGGGAGACCGCGGTGAAGGTGACGCCCTGCAGCAGCGGCAGGCGGACGCCGACCTTCCAGAAGCCCACCGACTGGATGATCGACGCGATGCCGCAGGTGAACAGGTCGGCGTTGATCAGGTGGATGAGCTCGCGGTCGGAGAGTTCGATGGCGCCGGCCAGCAGGATCGGCACGATCACCGCGCCGGCGTAGAAGGCGAGCACGTGCTGGATGCCGTAGACCGCGAGCTTCCCCGGGGGAGGGACCTCGTCGACGGGGTGCTTGCGGCGCTTGCCCGGCGCCGCGGGTCGGGCTGTGGTGGACATGGCGCTCCTCGTTGAGCGGTCGGCTGTCTCCGCCGGGCGGAGTGGTCGTCCCCGTTGCTCGTGCGCTGCGTCCGGGCCGGCGCTGCGCACCACCAGGCCTGCGTCCTCCCCGCTGCCGTCCCCGCTGCCTAGCCCGGCCGGGCCCGGACGGAGGAGAGGTGCCCGGCCGGGTCCCGTGCGCGGGAGGCGCGGCGATCAGGTGTCGCGGCGTCCACGGGACCTCCCGGGCAGGGGCTCGACGCACCGAGGGGCGGTGCGGTGCCGGTGGACGCTAGGAGTGCGAATGGACCGGGTCAACGAGATCCCGTGCGATATACGAAATACTCTCGCCGGGACCGGGCTCCGGGGCGAATTCCAGATATCCGATATATCGACCCTCGGAGCGGGATCGGCCGTTGACCGTGGTCCCCCACCGTACTTAATGTCCGGACAGCAATTCCCGCAGGCGTTACCGACGCCGACACGACTCGTCGCGGGTCCCCCGTCCCGATCGGATCCATGGAAGAAGTGATGGTCGCCAGCCCCCTCCGGTACGAGGTCAACTGCTCCATTCTCTTTTCCGAGCTCCCCCTGCTGGAACGCCCGGCTGCCGCGAAACAGGCCGGGTTCGACGCCGTCGAGTTCTGGTGGCCGTTCCCGGTCGCCGTGCCGTCGGACTCCGACGTCGACGCCTTCGTCCGCGCCGTCCGCGACGCCGGCGTCCGGCTGGTCGGGCTCAACTTCTGCGCCGGTGACATGCCGGGCGGGGACCGGGGGCTGGTGTCCTGGCCCGCGCGCTCCCCGGAGTTCCGGGACAACGTCGACGTCACCGTCGGGATCGGCGAGCAGCTCGGCTGCCGCGCCTTCAACGCCCTCTACGGCAACCGGGTCGACGACGCCCGGCCCGAGGAGCAGGACGCGCTCGCGGTGGAGAACCTCGCGCTCGCCGGACGGGCCGCGAGCCGGATCGGCGGCACGGTCCTCGTCGAGCCGGTCAGCGGCGCGCCCCGGTACCCGCTGCTGACCGCCGCGGACGCCGTCGGGGTGGTCGACCGCGTCGCCGAGGAGACCGGGGTGACCAGCCTGGGCTTCCTCTGCGACCTGTACCACCTGGCCGTCAACGGCGAGGACCTCGACCGGGTGGTCGCCACGTACGGCTCGCGGGTCGCGCACGTGCAGATCGCCGACGCGCCCGGCCGGCACGAGCCCGGCACCGGGGAGCTCGACCTCGACCGGTACCTCGGCCGGCTCGCCGACGCCGGTTACGACGGCTGGGTCGGGCTGGAGTACGTGCCCAGCGGCGCGTCCGCCGACAGCTTCCGCTGGCTGTCCGGTCCCGCCGCCGTGAACGCCCACCGCCCCGACACGGAGGAACTCTCATGACCACGGTCGCCTTCATCGGTCTCGGCATCATGGGCGGCCCGATGGCCGCCAACCTGGTCACGGCCGGCTTCGACGTCATCGGCCACAACCGCAGCCCCGAGCCCGTCCAGCGGCTCGTCGAGCACGGCGGGCGTGGCGCCGGCAGCCTCGCCGAGGCGGTGCGGGACGCCGACGTCGTCGTCACGATAGTCCCCGACTCCCCCGACGTCGAGGCGGTCACCATCGGCGAGGACGGCTTCTACGGCCTGGTCAAGCCGGGGACCCTGCACGTCGACATGAGCTCGATCCGCCCGGACGTCGCGAAGCGGGTCGCCGAGGCGGGCCGCGAGCGCGGGGTCCGCGTCCTCGACGCCCCGGTGAGCGGCGGCGAGCAGGGCGCGATCGACGGGACCCTCTCGATCATGGTCGGCGGCAGCCCGGAGGACTTCGCCGACAGCCGGCCCGTCCTCGAGGCGGTCGGCAGGACCATCGTGCACGTGGGGCCGGCCGGCTCCGGCCAGACGGTCAAGGCGGCCAACCAGCTCATCGTCGCCGGCACCATCGAGCTGGTCGCGGAGGCCATCGTCTTCCTGGAGGCCCACGGCGTCGACACCGAGGCCGCGGTGCGGGTCCTCGCGGGGGGCCTGGCCGGCAACGCGATCCTCGACCGCAAGGCGGCGGCGATGCTCCGCCGCGACTTCACGCCCGGGTTCCGCATCGAGCTGCACCACAAGGACCTGGGCATCGTGACCTCCGCCGCCCGCGAGGCCGGGGTCGTCATCCCGCTCGGGGCGGTCGTCGCCCAGCTCGTCGCCAGCCTCGAGGCCCAGGGCGACGGCGCCCTCGACCACTCGGCGCTGCTCAAGCTCGTCGAGCAGCTGTCCGGCCGCGCCTGACCACCCCTCCCGACACCCACGAGACGACGCGGGGCCCGCTCCCGGGCCCCGGAGACAGGAGACCCATGCCTCGCATGAGGGCCATCCAGGCCGCGGTGCAGATCCTGGAGCGTGAGGGCGTGACGCACGCCTTCGGCGTGCCCGGAGCGGCGATCAACCCGCTCTACGCCGCGCTCCGCGAGAACGGCACCATCTCCCACGTGCTCGCCCGGCACGTCGAGGGCGCCTCGCACATGGCGGAGGGCTACACCCGGGCCGAGGCCGGCAACATCGGCGTCTGCATCGGCACGTCCGGGCCGGCCGGCACCGACATGATCACCGGGCTGTACTCGGCCTCCGGCGACTCCATCCCGATCCTGTGCATCACCGGCCAGGCGCCGACCGCCCGGCTGCACAAGGAGGACTTCCAGGCCGTCGACATCGCCGCGATCGCCGCGCCGGTCACCAAGATGGCGACGACGGTCCTGGAGCCGGCGCAGGTGCCGCGCGCCTTCCAGCAGGCCTTCCACCTCATGCGCTCCGGCCGGCCCGGCCCGGTGCTGATCGACCTGCCCTTCGACGTGCAGATGGCCGAGATCGAGTTCGACGTCGACGCCTACGAGCCGCTGCCGGTCTACAAGCCGCAGGCCACCCGCGCCCAGATCGAGAAGGCGCTCGACCTGCTCGCTGCCGCCGAGCGGCCGCTGGTCGTCGCCGGCGGGGGCGTCATCAACGCCGACGCCGCCGACCTGCTGGTGGAGTTCGCCGAGCTGGTCGACGTCCCGGTCGTGCCGACGCTGATGGGCTGGGGCGCGATCCCCGACGACCACCGGCTGCAGGCCGGCATGGCCGGGCTGCAGACGTCGCAGCGCTACGGCAACGAGAACCTGCTGGCCTCGGACCTCGTGCTGGGCATCGGCAACCGGTGGGCCAACCGGCACACCGGCGGGCTGGACACCTACACCCGCGGGCGCACGTTCGTCCACGTCGACATCGAGCCGACCCAGATCGGGCGGGTGTTCACCCCCGACCTCGGCATCGTCTCCGACGCCGGGGCGGCGCTGCGGCTGTTCGTCGAGGTGGCCCGGGAGCGGCGGGCGGCCGGGCAGCTGCCCGACCGCAGCGCCTGGGTCGAGGAGTGCGCCCGGCGCAAGCGGACCCTGCTGCGCCGCACCCACTTCGACGACGTCCCGATCAAGCCGCAGCGGGTGTACGAGGAGATGAACAAGACGTTCGGGAGGGACACCCGCTACGTCAGCACCATCGGGCTCTCCCAGATCGCCGGCGGCCAGTTCCTGCACGTCTACCGGCCCCGGCACTGGATCAACGCCGGGCAGGCCGGGCCCCTGGGCTGGACCGTGCCCGCGGCCCTCGGCGTCTGCGTCGCCGACCCGGACGCCACGGTGGTGGCGCTGTCCGGCGACTACGACCTCCAGTTCCTCATCGAGGAGCTGGCGGTCGGGGCCCAGTTCAACCTGGCCTACATCCAGGTGCTGGTGAACAACTCGTACCTGGGGCTGATCCGGCAGGCGCAGCGCGCCTTCGACATGGACTTCGCCGTGCAGCTGGCCTTCGACAACGTCAACTCCCCCGAGCTCGGCGGCTACGGCGTGGACCACGTCAAGGTCGCCGAGGGGCTGGGCTGCAAGGCCCTGCGGGTGCACGAGCCCGACCAGATCGGGCCCGCCCTGGAGGAGGCCAAGAAGCTGCTGATCGAGCACCGCGTGCCGGTGGTCGTGGAGGTCATCCTCGAGCGCGTCACCAACATCTCGATGGGCACCGAGCTCGACAACGTCGTGGAGTTCGAGGAGCTGGCCAGCACGGGCGAGCACGCGCCCACCGCCGTCTCCGCGCTCGAGCTCGCGTCCGCCCAGCTCCTCGACTGAGAAAGGACCCCGCTGCCCCCCACCGCTCGCGAGCTCGCGGCGGGCCCCTGCAGCGGGGCCGTTCCAGTCCGTCACCAGATCCGGGAGGGTGCATGCGCGTCGTGGTGGCGCCGGACAAGTTCAAGGGCTCCCTGTCCGCGCCGGAGGTCGCCGCCCACCTGGCGCTCGGGTTGACCCGGGCCGCCCCGGGGACCGAGGTCGTCCAGGTGCCGGTGGCCGACGGGGGCGACGGGACGCTCGATGCAGCGGTCTCCGCCGGCTACCGGCGGGTGCCGGTGTCCGCGCAGGGGCCGACCGGGGAACCGGTGCAGACCGCCTACGCCGAGCGGGGCGGGACCGCCGTCGTCGAGATGGCCGACGTGTCGGGGCTGCGCCGGCTGCCCGGTGGCCGGCCGGCGGCCCGCACCGCGTCGAGCTCCGGCACCGGCGAGGTGGTGCGGGCCGCGCTCGACGCGGGGTGCCGGCGCATCGTGCTCGGCATCGGGGGCAGCGCCTCCACCGACGGCGGGGCCGGACTCGTGCAGGCGCTGGGCGCGCGCCTGCGGGACGCCGGGGGCCGCGAGGTGGGCCGCGGGGGTGCCGCGCTGGCCGCCGTCGCGGCGCTGGACCTCTCGGGCCTCCACCCGGCACTGCGCGAGGCGGAGGTGGTCGTCGCCTCCGACGTCGACAACCCGCTGCTGGGCCCGCGCGGCGCGGCCGCCGTCTACGGTCCGCAGAAGGGTGCCTCACCCGAGGACGTCGCCGAGCTGGACGCCGCGCTGGCCTGCTGGGCGCGGGCGGTGCACGCCGCGACCGGCGTCGACGCGGCCGACCGGCCGGGTGCCGGCGCGGCCGGTGGCGTGGGGTTCGCGGCCCTGGCGGTGCTCGGCGCGACGCTGCAGCCGGGGATCGAGCTCGTCCTCGACCTCGTCGGCTTCCGCGCCGCGCTGCCCGGTGCGGACCTCGTGGTCACCGGCGAGGGCTCGCTGGACGAGCAGACCCTGCACGGCAAGGCACCTGCCGGCGTCGCCGCGGCCGCCCGCGCGGCAGGTGTGCCGGTCGTCGCCGTCGCCGGCCGCTCGCTGGTGACGCTCGAAGACCTGGCGCCCACCGGGATCCGCGCCGTGTACGCGCTGACCGACATCGAACCCGACCCTGCCCGGTGCATGAGCGAGGCCGGCCCCCTCCTGGAGCGGCTGGCCGTGCGGGTCGCCGACGACTGGCGAACCGACGACAACGACGAGGAGCGATCACGTGACAGCAGCAGCCCGGTCCGGGAGGGGCGTTCCCGTCCCCCTCTTCCTCAACGGTGAGGGCATGCGCGGTGGCCGGGTGCACCCCGGCATCGCCACGTACCCGTTCCTCGGTGAGGCGAGGACCGCTGCGCGCTACCGCTTCTACGCCTGCGAGGGGGGTTTCCCGGCCCTGTGGCCGGTCGCCGAGGGCGGGGTCTCCGTTCCCGGCGAGCTGTACGCGCTGCCCCTGGACGCCGTCCGCGACGAGTTCATGCCCGTGGAGCCCCCCGAGCTGGAACTCGCCGTGATCGAGCTCGCCGACGGGTCGGCCAGCCTGGCCGTCGTGCTGCGCCCCGAGGTGCACGCCCGCGGGGAGGGGCTCGTCGACATCTCCGACTCCGGTGGCTGGCGCGCCCACCAGGCGAGTCGAGGGCATCGCTGACGGCCGGGAGGAGGGAGACTACCTGCCACACGGGTCAGCAGAGCGAGGTGGCAGGTGGTGACGACGTTCCGACCGCAGACCATGCAGGAGGCGGTCCTCCGGGAGCTGCGGCGCCGGATCAACGACGGTGAGCTGCCGCCGGGGACCGTGATCCGGGTCGATGCGGTGGCGGCGGCCCTGGGAGTCAGCCGGATCCCGGTCCGCGAGGCCCTCATGATCCTCGAGGGAGAGGGGCTGGTGACGCACCGGCCGCACGTCGGCTTCGCCGTCCCGAGCCTGACCGCCGAGGAGCTCGAGGAGATCTACTACCTCCGCGCGCTGCTCGAGGACGAGGCGCTGCGGCGGGCGGTCGCGAACGCCACGGACGCCGACCGCGCGGCGGCCCACGAGGCCTGCGCGGCGGCCGAGGACGCGCTCGCCCGGGGACAGGTCAACGCCTTCAGCGACAACGGCCGGCGTTTCCACGCCGTCGTCCTCGCCTCCTGCCGCATGCCGCGCCTCCTGCGTCTGCTCGACGGGCTGTGGGACGCCACCGAGACCTACCGGGCAGCGAACAAGCTGGACGAGACCGGGCAGAAGACCCTGCAGGCCGAGCACCAGGTCATGCTCGACGCCTTCCTCGCCGGGGACGAGCGGCAGCTGGTGGAGGCGGCGGAGCTGCACCGGAAGCACCTCCTCGCCGGAGCCCTCCTCGGCACGGGCCCCACGGCCGACCCGCCCGCCGAGCGACCCTGAGGGCGCGGCGGGTCGGTGAGGCGGATCCGGTCGGACGTCCGCGCAGCTCCGGCCACGCCGTGGATCAGGGTGCGACGCGCCAGATCCGGCCGTAGTTGCTCGGTACCGGGAGCATCCGGGTCTCACCGGCGGCGACGTCGACGAGGTCGTCCTCGCCGTGCAGGAGCTCGCGGTAGTGCCCAGCGCGCGGCAGGACGACAGGCACCCGTCGGTCGGTCCCGGTGACGTTGACGGCGATGAGGGTCCAGGCTGCAGCGGTGCTGCGCGACTGCAGCAGGACCCCCTCGTCCAGGTACACGTCATCGCCGTGGAACCGGTGCGCCCCCCGTCGCAGCTCCTCGTGCTCGCGGCGTAGCCGCAGCAGGGTGCGGACGAGGTGCAGGATCCCGCGACCCGCGGTGCTGTAGAAGAACTCCCACTGCACGGGGCGCAGGACGGCGACGCGGCCGAGTCCGTCGTCGGGCAGGTGGTCGTCCTCGCACAGTTCCTGTCCCTGGAACAGCAGAGGTGCGCCCTTCGCTCCCGCCAGCAGGCCGATGAGGTAGGGCTGCAGGCGATACCAGTTGGACCGGTCGCCGCGGCGGAACAGCTCGTTGCCGCGCGGGTCGGCGTCGCGGGTCCCGAACTGGCAGAGGAAACGCGGGTGGTCGTGGTTCTCGAGGTACTGCAGCGGTGCCTGGTGGATCTCGTCGGCGCCGAAGACCGTGACCTCGGGGTAGCCGAACAGCGCGAAGGCCTCCCCGAGCTCGCGCAGGGCACCGTCGCGGCCCTGAGCGGTGTCCTGCGCGGCGCGCAGCGTCTCGTTCTGCCACGTGTTGGTGCTGTAGGTGCGGTTGAGGACATCCCGGGGTCCCTCGAGCTGCTCGGCGCACTGGATCAGGTTGAGCCGGTCGCCGGCGAGGAAACGGGTCCAGTGCCCACCGCCGTCCGCCAGTTGCCTGACGTGCTGGTACGTGGCGTGGCACAGCTGCCCGTAGCCATCGAACGGGGTGTGCCAGAAGTTGGGCACGCAGTCGTAGCGGAACCCGTCGACGTGGAAGGCGTCGAGCCACAGGTGGCTGGCCGTGAAGAAGTAGTCCTGGCACAGCGGCAGCTGCCAGCCGGTGCTCTCGCCGAACATGTTGGCGCCGAAGTCGCCCATGACGGGGTTACCCGGGATGGCGAAGTGCCGGTAGACGTCGACGAAGGCGAACTCGTCGCCGGTGTGCCCGTACACGACATCGAGCACGACCGCCATTCCCAGGCGGTGCGCTTCGGCCACCAGCCGGCGCAGGCCCGGACGGTCCCCGAGGCGCTCGTCCACCCCGTACTGCGCGGCGGGCAAGTACCCCCAGTCGATCTGCGCGGTGACGTTGTTGACCGGCATGAGCTGCACGCAGTTCACGCCCAGGTCGGCGAGGTACGGGAGACGGTCCACGACCGCGGCGAGGTCGCGTCCGTACTCGGCCAGGTCGATCTCGTAGAACACGAGGTCCTCGACGAGCGGCGTGCGCCACTCGTCCTCGGCCGGACCCCAGTCGAAGGCGGGCTCGCCGACGACGACTGCCGAGAGCTTCCCCGTGCCGAAGTCACGGGCGAACGGGTCGATGATCCAGTCCAGTTCGTCGGCGCCGCGCCGCACCACCAGCCGGTAGACATAGCGCCCGTCCCGCCCCCAGGACGGCCCTGCACCGACCATCCCGTCGAGGTCGACCCCGCCCGCCCAGCAGTCGCCGTGACGCGCGTCCAGCGAGTGCGTCAGCGGCACCTCCGCGGGCGGCACGTCCTGCAGGAACTGGTCGTCGGCGTGGATGACGCGCACCGCGACGTCGAAGTCGGCGTTGGTGACGCCGGGCAGCAGCACGCCGAACTCGAGGCGACGGCCCGACACCCTCCCGCCCAGCCGGTCGAGTGGGAGTACGTGCATCTGGGTTCCTCCCGGGACGCAGGGTGCGGAGTGCCTGACGTGGTGCGCGCGGGGGCGAGCGGCCGTCGTCAGGCCCGGTGAGCGCGGGTGACCCGGCCGGGGCGGCCGAACCGACCCGGACCCGTGTGCACGTGGACGTACGGATGCGTGCCGGACCCGGCACGCGGCTCCCCGTTGCCGACCTGCGCACGGACCACCTGCAGCACCGGGTCGGTCAACTGCGGTCGACCTCCCGCGCGGCCAGGGCACGCACGAGATCCGCCCTGCCCTCCGACACCAGCCGGCACAGCTGCGTCCACTGCGGGTCGTCGCAGGGGTGTGACCGGTCGGCGAGCCAGGCGTCAGCGGCGTCGACGGTGGCCTTGTCGACCGCCCACGACGGGAACAGGCCCGTCACCACCGGTTGGGCCTCTTCGCTGGTGCGCCGGGCCCACAGGTCGGCGATCTCGGCGAAGTACCGCTCGACGAAGGGAGTGAGCAGCGACTGCTGCGCGGGGTGGTTGAACCCGCCGACGATGGCCACGACGTCGGCGCGGGGCAGGGCGTCGTCGTGGACGGCACGCTGCCAGGCGCGCTGCTTGGCCTCGGGTGTCGGGATCAGCGCGCGGGCCCGCAGGGCCTGGCGCTGCCCGCTGTCGGTGCGATCGCGTGCCAGCTCGGCGTCGATGTCGGCCTCGGTGGCCGCGCCGTGAGCGACCAGCGCCTGCAGCAGCCGCCAGCGCAGGTCGGTGTCGACGGTCAGACCCGCGGGCACGTCGACTCCGGCCAGCCAGCCGCCCATCCGTTCCAGGATCGGCCGCGGCAGCACGCTCGCTGTCAGCGCGTTCACCACCGCGAGCCGGATGTCCTGGATGTCGGAGCCGGCCGGCGCGGTGTCGAGTCGGGAGAGCAGGGCGTCGACCAGCAGTGGCCAGCCGTGCTCGGCCGCCCACGGTTCATCGGCGTAGGAGGTGACCGCGGTCTGGGCCTGCGCCAGCAGCCGCTGCACCACGCCGGTGTTGGTCTCCGCGGCGGACTTGCCGGTGACCAGAGCGGTGAAGTCCCGGGCCCTGAACTCGGCCTCGCGGGTCATCTCCCACACCACCGACCAGCACAGGCTGCGGGGCAGCAGCTCGGCGACGTCGTCGATGCGGTCGACCAGGGTGGTCAGTGAGTCCGGATCCAGGCGCAGCGCGCAGTACGTCAGGTCGTCGTCGTTGACCAGCACCAGTCGGCCGCGCGCAACGCCGACCAGGTCGGGCACGGGAGTGCGCTCCCCGGTGACCTCGACCTCGACGCGACACGTGCGCACGATCCTGCCGTCCTGGTCGTCGTAGACGCCGACCGCGACCCGGTGCCTGCGCAGCTCGCCCTTGCCCGGCCGGGCGCCGCCCTGCACCACCTCGAAACGAGTGAACCGGCCCTCGGTGTCGAGCTCGAACGCCGGGCGCAGCTCGTTGAGCCCGGTGGTCTTCAGCCACTGCTCACCCCAGTCGGACAGATCCTGTCCGGACGCCACCTCCAGCGCGTCGACGAGGTCGTCGAAGGTGGCGTTGCTCCGGGCGTGCGCGGTCAGGTAGGCGTTGATCCCCTCCAGGAACGGCTCCCGCCCGACGTGGGCGACGAGCTGCTTGAGCACGCTCGCGCCCTTCTCGTAGGTGATGCCGTCGAAGCTGACCTCGACGGCCTGCAGATCGGGGATCCTGGCCACGACGGGGTGCGTGGAGGGCAGTTGGTCCTGCCGGTAGGCGCGGCTCTTCTTCCCGTTCGCGAACGTCGTCCACGCCTGGGTGTACTCGGTGGCCTCGGCCTGGCAGAAGATGCTCGCCCAGGTCGCGAACGACTCGTTCAGCCACAGGTCGTCCCACCAGCGCATGGTCACCAGATCGCCGAACCACATGTGCGCCAGCTCGTGCAGCACGGTCTCGGCGCGGCGTTCGTAGTTCGCGCGGGTGACCCGGGAGCGGAAGACGTAGGTGTCGGTGAAGGTCACTGCGCCGGCGTTCTCCATCGCGCCGGCGTTGAACTGCGGGACGAACAGCTGGTCGTACTTGCCGAACGGATACCGGACCCCGAAGGCGTGCTGGTAGAAGCCGAAGCCCTGCTTGGTCTCGGTGAACAGCCGCTCGGGGTCCATGAACGGGGCGAGTGAGGCGCGGCAGTAGACACCGAGCGGAGTGCACGCCCCGGACCCGCCCTCGCGGTCGTCGACGTACTCGTCGTGCCAGTGCGCGTACGGGCCGGCCACGAGTGCCACGAGGTAGGTGCTCATGATCTCGCTGGTGGCGAAGTGGTGGGTCACGGCACCGCCCGGACCGTCGCTGGTGCACTCGGCGAGCGTGTTGCCCACGACCTGCCAATCGCGCGGCGCGTGCACCGTGAGCGTGTAGCGGGCCTTGAGGTCGGGCTGGTCGAAGCAGGCGAACAACCGCTTGGCGTCGGCCGTCTCGAACTGCGTGTACAGGTAGACGCCCCCGTCGGCCGGGTCGACGAAACGGTGCAGGCCCTCGCCGGTGTGCGAGTACCGGCCCGTGGCCACGACCGTCAGCTCGTTGTCCGCGGCGAGGCCGGGCAGGGTGATCCCCTCGTCCTCGCGGTAGCCGGAGACATCCAGCTCCCTCCCGTTGAGCACCGCCGACCGCACGCCGGCGCCGACGAAGTCGATCCAGCAGCCGGCACCGGGTCGGCGACAGGCGAAGCGGACCGTCGTGGTGGTGGCGTAGGTCGCCTCGCCGGGTCCACCGCAGCCGTCGGTGAGGTCGAGCTCGACGGCGTAGTCGGCCACGGTCAGCAGCGCGGCCCGCTGTTTCGCGGCGATGCGGGTCAGGTTGGGCGGTGGCATGGGATCGCAGCTCCCTCGTCTGGGCGTGATCGGTCCGGATCCGACGGCGTCGGTCCGCCGAGGAGTTGGCATCTCGGCACCGACGGGTCTCGTTGCCCGTCCGGCTCGACGCCCCGTTCCCGGCGGCGTCGGAGACGGAGGAGCCGATCCGGTCGTGCCTCTCGGCGGCCGGCGTGTCCACTCGTCCATCCGGTCCGGCCGCACGGGTTCGGCGGTCGACCCGGCATCACCGGGGCAGCCAACGGCATCGGCAGGCAGCGCGCTCGGAGTGGCATGGCGCGCTCCCTGGTCCTCGGCGATGGGCTCGACCAACCGGATGTGCCGAGGATGTTCCCGTCCGGTGCGTCACTGCAGCGTCACCGCCGCGTGACCGGACTCCGCCTCGATCAGCCCTCTCCACCGGACCCGTCCGTAGACGGCGCGAGGCGCCGACCTCGCCGCCTCCGATCAGCCCGACGCGTCCGACACCACCACCGCGCGGCTCGTCGAGGCACTGGCTGTCGGCTCCGCCACCGACCCCCTTCGGGCTGGGGGCAGCGCATCCAGCGCGTCACGCCCGCCGCTCCGCGACCGGCACAGCGCCCAGCCGGGACCTCGCCGTCGTCCACCGAGCACAGGGCGCGACCGGGACGGTCGCGGCCGGCCGCGCCCGTCCCGACCGCGATGTCAGCGGGCAGCCGAGGTGGTGGACGACCAGGCCAGCGGCTCGCGGACCGGGGCGGTGTTGAAGCTCGGCAGGACCATGTGGCCGCCGTCGACGGGCAGGGCCACGCCGGTGATGTCGACCGCGTCGTCCGAGGCCAGGAACACGACGGCCCGGCTGATCGTCTCCGGCGTCAGCATGCCCAGTCCGGCGAGCGCATGCCAGTTGCGGGCGCTCTCCGCGCGGTCCTCCGGAGTACCGCCGGGGTGGCCGGCCATCATGTCGTAGGACCCCTGCCAGTCGTTCATCTTCGTGTCGACGAACCCGGGACAGATGGCGTTGCACCGCACGCCGTAGGGCGCTATCTCCACAGCGAGGCTCCTCATCAGCCCGATGACGCCGTGCTTGGCCGCGGTGTAGTGGGCGAACCGGGGACCGGCCTCGAGTCCGTTGACCGAGGACGTCAGGACCACCGACCCGCTGCCCTGGGCCAGCAGGTGCGGCGCGGCCGCCTTCACCGTCCGCCACGGACCGGACAGGACCACGTCGATCATCTCGGCCCACTGCTGCTCGGTGATCTCCCATGCCGGCGTGAGGGCCCAGATGCCGGCATTGGCGACCACGACGTCCAGCCGGCCCAGGTCGCTGACGGCGCGCTCGACGGCGGCGTCGAGGTCCTCCTGCCGGCGCACGTCCCCGTGCACGGCGATGGCCCGACGGTCCAGGGCCTCGACGGCGGCGACCGTCTGCTCGAGGTCCTCTGCCGTCCCCGGGGCGTAGGGCAGCGTCTCCAGGGCGTCCGGGACGTCCAGGCACACGACGTCGGCACCCTCACGGGCCAGGGCGATGGCGTGCGCTCTCCCCTGCCCGCGTGCGGCTCCGGTGATGAAGGCGACGCGACCATCGAGTCGACCGGTCATGTCAGCTCCCTCTCGGTCTCGGGATCCCGGGACTGCGGGTGTCGCGTCACGCGGGGATGGGGGTGGGCTGGAACGCCAGCAGGCGCCACCGTCCGTCCTCGGCGACCCAGACGGCCGCGACCCGGCTGTTGAGCGTCTTCGCTGCCCCGTTCATGTGGATGGAGCCCGACATCGTGCCGCCGACGACCACCACACCGGGTCGGCTCACGACCGCCTCGGTGGTGTGCTCCAGGCGGTGGTAGACGAGCGTCCCGTTGCGGAGCATCTCCAGGTAGGAGGCCTTGCTGTCGACGGTCGCGTTGGAGTGGGCGTACCGCACCTCGTCGCTGAGCAGCTCGTCCAGGGCGTCGAGGTCCGCGTCGACCATCGCCGCGTACCGGCGGTCCTCGAGCTCCTCGATCTCGCTGGTCGAGGGCGCGTCGGGCAGGGTCATCGTTCCTCCATGGGGTTGTCGTTCCGGAGCAGGCGCAGGACCTCGGCCATGTCCCGGTCGGCCAGACCGGCCCGCCGGGCGTCCGCGAGGACGCGATCGACCGTGGTGGCGACCGGCAGGTCCAGGTGGTGCTCGCGGGCGAGCTCCAGACCGAGTCCGACGTCCTTCTGCAGCAGGGAGACCGGGAAGGCGACATCCGCGCTCTGCGGCCGCAGGAAGGTCTCGCGCTTGTAGGAGACGTAGGGCGCGGCCACGGCGCTGGCCTCGAGGACGTCGTAGAACACCTCGGGGTCGAGTCCGTCCGCCCTCGCGACGACGAGCGCCTCCGCGACGGCCTGGTTCAGGGAGGCGAGCGCGAGGTTGACGGCGAGCTTGGCGGCCGACCCGGAACCGACCGGCCCGGTGTGGAACTGGGCCCGAGTCATCGCGGCGAGGAGCGGGCGCACGGCGGTGAACACCTCCGGCTCCGCGCCGACCATCGTCGTGATGGTGGCTGTCTCGGCCATGCTCACGCTCCCGGACACCGGGGCGTCGACGAGCGCGACGCCCGCCGCACGTGCCTTCTCGGCGAGTGCCCGGACCGCGGCGGCGCCCACGGTCCCCATCACCACGTGCACGTGGGAGGGCCCGCAGTCCGGCAGGAACCCGCGCTCGCCGAGCAGCAGGCTCTCGGTGGTCGCGGCGTCCGGGAGCATGCTCACCGAGACCTCCGTCGCGGCGAGGCGCGACCCGTCCTCGACCACCTCGACGCCGGCGACCTCCAACTCGGGGGGCACGGTGCCAGCGGGGACCGCGGGGTCGTACCCGACGACCTGGTGACCGGCGAGCGCCAGATGCCGCGCCATGGGGCGCCCCATCCGGCCGAGACCGGCGAACCCGACCTGCATGACCTGACCTCCTGCGACCTCGGTTCCGCCTCGCTGCTGGGAGCGAGACGCTGGGGTGGGATGTGGGGCGACGCCCGGCGGCAGCCGCTAGTGCCGCGGGACGGGCGGGGGTTCCCCTGCCCAGGCGGCGCGGAGCAGCGCCTCGATGCCGTCGCGGGTGACCGGCCGGGGGTTCGCGTAGGGGTTGGCGACCGCGAGGTCGGCGATCCGCGGGATGTCCTGCTCGGCCATGCCCAGCTCGGCCAGGGAGCGGGGGGCACCGAGGCGGCCGGCGAGCTCCCACAGCGCCCGGGCCGGGTCCGGCGCGCCGCCCAGCGCCCGGGACAGCGCCGCGACCGCGTCGGGTGCGGCGGGGGCGTTGTAGGCCAGCGCGTGCGGCAGCACGACGGTGTGGGTGGGGGCGTGCGGCAGGTCCAGGGTGCCGCCCAGGGTGTGGCACAGCTTGTGGTGCAGCGACATCGTGGTCGCGGCCAGCACCGCCCCGCACAGCCAGGCCCCGTACTGGGCCTCGCCGCGG
>DASQXT010000258.1:0-12470 GCA_035639575.1 Geodermatophilus sp. | reverse complement strand
GAGGCGGCCTCCGCCGTCCCCGGCGTCGTCCGGGTGCTCACCGCCGCGGACGTGCCCGGGGTCAACGACGCCGGGGTCAAGCACGACGAGCCGCTGTTCCCCGACGAGGTCATGTTCTACGGCCACGCCGTGTGCTGGGTGCTCGGCGAGACGATCGAGGCCGCCCGGCTCGGTGCGGAGGCGGTCGAGGTCGAGGTCGAGCCACTGCCCGCGCTGGTGACCGTCCAGGAGGCGATCGCCGCGGGCAGCTTCCAGGGCGGCCAGCCGCGGCTGGAACGCGGCGACGTCGAGGCCGGCCTCGCCGGCGCGGCGCACGTGTTCAGCGGCGAGCTGGAGTTCGCCGGCCAGGAGCACTTCTACCTGGAGACGCACTGCTCGCTGGCGCACGTCGACGAGAACGGGCAGGTGTTCGTGCAGAGCAGCACGCAGCACCCGTCGGAGACCCAGGAGATCGTGGCCCACGTGCTCGGGCTGACCAACTCGCAGGTCACCGTGCAGTGCCTGCGGATGGGCGGCGGCTTCGGCGGCAAGGAGATGCAGCCGCACGGCTTCGCCGCGATCGCCGCCCTGGGCGCCACGCTCACCGGCCGGCCGGTCCGGCTGCGGCTCAACCGGTCACAGGACATGACCATGTCGGGCAAGCGGCACGGGTTCGCCGCGCGGTGGCGGGTGGGCTTCGACGAGTCCGGCCACCTGCAGGCGCTGGACGCCACGCTGACCTCGGACGGCGGCTGGAGCCTCGACCTGTCCGAGCCGGTGCTGGCCCGGGCGCTGTGCCACGTCGACAACGCCTACTGGATCCCCAACGTCCGGGTGAACGGCCGGATCGCCAAGACCAACAAGACCTCGCAGACGGCGTTCCGCGGGTTCGGCGGTCCGCAGGGCATGCTGGTGATCGAGGACGTCCTGGGTCGCTGCGCGCCGCTGCTCGGGCTGGAGGCGGCCGAGCTGCGGCGCCGCAACTTCTACACCGCGGGCCGGACGACGCCCTACGGGCAGCCGGTGCGCCACCCCGAGCGGCTGGCGACCATCTGGCAGGAGCTGCTCGAGACCGGCGACGTCGCCGGACGGCAGCGCGAGGTCGAGGAGTTCAACGCCACCCACCCGCACCGCAAGCGGGGCCTGGCGCTCACGCCGGTCAAGTTCGGCATCTCGTTCAACCTGACGGCGTTCAACCAGGGCGGCGCCCTCGTGCACGTCTACAAGGACGGGTCGGTGCTGATCAACCACGGCGGCACCGAGATGGGCCAGGGCCTGCACACCAAGATGCTGCAGGTCGCGGCCACCACGCTCGGGGTCCCGCTGTCCCGGGTGCGGCTGGCGCCGACGCGCACCGACAAGGTGCCCAACACGTCGGCCACGGCGGCGAGCTCCGGCGCCGACCTCAACGGGGCGGCGGTGAAGAACGCCTGCGAGCAGATCCGCGGGCGCCTGGCGCAGGTCGCCGCGGAGCGGCTCGGGATCAGCCCCGCCGACGTGCGCTTCGGCGACGGCTCGGTGCACGGCATCGCGTTCGCCGGCGACCGGCTCACGTGGGAGGAGGTCGTCACGGCGGCCTACTTCCAGCGCGTCCAGCTGTGGGCCGCGGGCTTCTACCGGACCGAGGGCCTGCACTGGGACTCGTCGCGGATGCAGGGCGAGCCGTTCAAGTACTTCGCCTACGGCGCCGCGGCGGCGGAGGTCGAGGTCGACGGGTTCACCGGCGCCTACCGCACCCGGCGGGTCGACATCGTGCACGACGTCGGCGACTCGCTGTCCCCGCTGGTGGACCTGGGGCAGATCGAGGGCGGCTTCGTGCAGGGCGCCGGGTGGCTCACCCTGGAGGACCTGCGCTGGGAGGAGCGCGAGGGTGCGCACCGCGGGCGGCTGGCCACGCAGGCGGCCAGCACCTACAAGCTGCCGAGCTTCTCGGAGATGCCCGAGGAGTTCAACGTGCGGCTGCTGCGCAACGCGACGGAGGAGGGCGTGGTGTACGGCTCCAAGGCCGTCGGCGAGCCGCCGCTGATGCTCGCCTTCTCCGTCCGCGAGGCGCTGCGCCAGGCCGCTGCCGCGTTCGGGCCGCCCGGGCTCAGCGTCGACCTGGCCTCGCCCGCGACGCCGGAGGCCGTCTACTGGGCCGTCGAGCAGGCCCGGCGGAGCACCGAGCACGGGCACGTCGACGAGGGTGCCCCCGGCGTCCTGCCCGACCAGCCGGGCCCGGACGCGCCGCCCATGGTGCCGTTCTCCGAGCGCGCCCAGCAGCTGATGACCCGCACGTGAGGGAGCGGTCGTGGAGTGGACGAAGGCGGTCGAGGAGCTGCGCGCCGGCCGGCGCCGCGGCGTGCTGGTCACGGTGGCGGCGGTCCGCGGGCACGCCCCCCGCGAGGCCGGCGCCAAGATGGTCGTCGCCGCCGACCGCACCTGGTGCTCGGTCGGCGGCGGCAACCTCGAGGCGGTGGCGGTCGCGCGGGCACGGGCGCTGCTCGACACCCGGCGGCCGCAGCCCGAGCTGCTGACCGTCGCGCTGTCGGACAAGGCCCCGTACCAGCACGGCGTCCAGTGCTGCGGAGGAGAGGTGACGCTGCTGCTGGAGCCGCTGCCGGTCGCGCCGGCGGTCGCCGTCTTCGGCATCGGGCACGTCGGGCTGGAGCTGGCGCGGATCCTCGCCCGGCGCGACCTGGACCTGCACCTGGTCGACTCGCGCCCGGAGCAGCTCGCCGACGAGCGGCTGGCCGTGCTGGCCGACGCGGTCGCGACGGTGCACGTGCACCACGTGCCGGTGCTGCCGGAGCTGGTGCTCGCCGAGCTGCCGCCCGGGGCGCACGTGCTGGTCATGACGCACGACCACGCCGAGGACGCCGCCCTGTGCGACGCCGCGCTGCGCACCCCCGGCCTGGGCTCCATCGGGCTCATCGGCTCGGCGGCGAAGTGGTCCCGCTTCCGGCGCAAGCTCGCCGACGAGGGCCACCCGGACGAGGCGATCGACCGGATCACCACGCCCATCGGGCTGCCCGGGCTCACCGGCAAGGACCCCTCCACCATCGCGATCAGCGTGGCCGCCGCGCTGGTGGCGACGCTCGAGCGGGAGGCGGAGGGGGTGGACGGCGCGCAGACCGCCGCGGACGGTGGACGGGTCGCGGCCCCGGGAGCACCGTCGTGACGCTCTACCGGGGCACGGTCCTCGACACCCCCGTCGACCCGTTCACGGGAGGGGCGCTGCGCGCCGACGCCGACGCCGGGCTGCTGGTGCGCGACGGGACCATCGAGGCCCGGGGCGGCTTCGCCGAGCTGCGCGCGCGGCACCCCGGCGAGGAGGTCGTCGACCTGCGCGGCGGGCTGGTGCTGCCGGGCTTCGTCGACACCCACGTCCACTTCCCCCAGGTCCGGGCGATCGGCGGGCTGGGCATGCCGCTGCTGGACTGGCTCTCCCGACGCGCCCTCCCCGAGGAGGCGCGGCTGGCCGACCCCGGGTACGCCCGAGCCGTCGCGGCGGACTTCGTCAGCGGCCTGGTCCAGGCCGGCACGACGACGGCCCTGGTGTTCGGCGCCCACTTCGCCTCGGCGGTCGACGCGCTGTTCGCCGAGGCCGCCCGCACCGGCCTGCGGATCACCAGCGGTCTGGTCGTCAGCGACCGGCTGCTGCGCGACGAGCTCCACACGACGCCGCAGCGCGCCTACGACGAGGGGCTCGCCCTGGCCGGGCGCTGGCACGGCGTGGGGGCCAACCGCTACGCCGTCATCCCACGGTTCTCCCTGTCGTGCCGCGACCCCCTCCTGCAGTCGTGCGCGTCGCTGCTCGCCGACGTCGAGGGGGCCTGGTTCACCTCGCACGTCAACGAGAACGTCCGGGAGATCGCCGCCGTCGCCGAGCTCTTCGACGGCTGCCGGTACCTGGACACCTACGACCGGCACGGGCTCATCGGCCGGCACAGCGTGCTGGCGCACAACGTGCACCCCTCGGACGACGAGCTGGCGTGCCTGGCCGCGCGGGGCGCGAGCGTCGCCCACTGCCCGACCAGCAACGCGGCCCTCGGCAGCGGGCTCTTCCCGCTCGCCCGCCACCTCGCCCACGGCGTCCGGGTGGCGCTCGGCTCCGACGTCGGCGCCGGCACGGGGTTCTGCCTGCTCAAGGAGGGGCTGCAGGCCTACTTCGCGCAGCAGCTGCTCGGGGACGACGGCGCGCAGCTGACGTCGACCCACCTGCTGCACCTCGCGACCGCCGCCGGGGCCGACGTGCTCGGGCTCCGCGACCGGACCGGTGACCTCGGGGTGGGGCGGCGCTTCGACGCCGTGTGGCTGCGGCCCTCCGCGGGCACCACCCTCGACGTGGCGCTGCGCCACGCGGCGGGCCCCGAGGACGCACTGGCCAAGGCGTTCGTGCTGGGCTCACCCGCCGACATCGACACGGTGTGGGTGGACGGCCGGCCGTGCCGGACCAGGCACCCCGTCGCGTGACGTCCGCCCGGGTGCGGTAGGCGGCCAGGTCCACGGCGTCGACGGCTGGCTCCGGCACGTGCGGGGCCCGACGTCGCCGGCCCGACCGGGCGCACCCGGTGCACGGACCGGGGGTCCCTGCGGCAATTCCCCGACCGGTCTCCCGGGAATTCGGGTGCCCGGACGCCGGGTGCGTCCGGTGTGATCGTCGGTCCTCCGCGGCGGAGCAAATGTCGGGCCAATGTCGAATGCATTTCGGCGGCGCGCAGTATGTCGTATATCCAGCCGCCGCCCATTGACCGGGACACTCGCCCGCTCCTAGCGTTCCGGACAACGGACAGGCGTTTCGACGGGGTCCGGGAAACGCGCGATCGGCACCCGCTGCCGGTGCTTCCGCACCCCTCTGCTCCCTGACCAGTCCACCGCCCTCATCCCTCGGCAACGGGAGGCCTCGTGACCCGGTACGACACGGTCCTGCGCGCTCGCCGCCTCGTGACGGCCGGGCGCGAGCAGGCCGGCTGCGTCGGGATCAGCGACGGACGCATCATCGCCGTCGAGCCGCTGGAGTCCGGTCTGGAGGGACGACGCGTCGTCGAGCTCGGTGAGGACGTCGTCCTGCTCCCCGGCCTGGTCGACGCCCACGTGCACGTCAACGAGCCCGGCCGCACCGAGTGGGAGGGGTTCGCCTCGGCGACGCGGGCGGCTGCCGCCGGTGGCGTCACCACGATCCTGGACATGCCGCTCAACAGCATCCCGCCGACGGTGGACGTGGCCGCGCTGGAGGTGAAGCGCAAGAGCGCCCTCGGTCAGCTCTCGGTCGACGTCGGCTTCTGGGGCGGCGCCGTCCCCGGGAACCTGGGAGAGCTGACCGGGCTGCACGCCGCGGGCGTCTTCGGCTTCAAGTGCTTCCTGGTGCACTCGGGCGTCGAGGAGTTCCCCCCACTGCGCCCGGAGGACCTCGAGGACTACCTGCGGGTGCTGCGGACCGTCGACGGGCTGCTCATCGTGCACGCCGAGGACGGCGACGCGATCGAGCAGGCCCCCAGCGTGCACAGCGACGACTACCGCGACTTCCTGTCCTCCCGGCCACGGGTGGCGGAGGACCGGGCCATCGGCCGGGTCATCGACGCCGCCCGGGCCACGGGAGCGCGGGCGCACATCCTGCACCTCTCCAGCAGCGACGCCCTGCCGCTGATCGCCGAGGCGCGCCGCGACGGCGTGCGGATCACCACCGAGACCTGCCCGCACTACCTGACGTTCGCGGCCGAGGAGATCCCCGCGGGGGCGACGCAGTTCAAGTGCTGCCCGCCCATCCGGGAGGCGGCCAACCGCGAGCAGCTGTGGCAGGGACTCGCCGACGGCACGATCGACTGCATCGTCTCGGACCACTCGCCGTGCACCCCGGAGCTCAAGCGGCTCGACCTGGGCGACTTCGCGCAGGCGTGGGGCGGCATCTCCTCCCTGCAGCTCGGCCTCTCCGACGTGTGGACCGAGGCCCGGCGGCGCGGCTTCTCCCTTCCCGACGTCGTGCGCTGGATGGCCGAGCGGCCGGCGCAGCTCGTCGGGCTGCAGCGCAAGGGCCGCATCGAGGCCGGCTACGACGCCGACTTCTGCGTGTTCGCGCCGGACGACGGTTTCGTCGTCGACCCCGCCACGCTCTTCCACCGCAACCCGATCACCCCGTACGCGGGCCGGCACCTCGACGGGGTCGTCCGCAGCACCTGGCTGCGCGGCCTCGAGATCGGCGGCGCAGAGCCGGCCGACGACCGCCCGCGGGGGGACCTGCTGACCCGAGGAGAGGCATGACAGTGCGCAGCCCCGTACAGGAACACTCCGGCGTCGCGACGGCGGACCCCGGAGCCGACGCGGCGCCGGCGCGGGAGGACTTCACCCGCCTGCCCGACCTGGCCTCGCGCAGCCTGGGCGGCAGCGTCGTCCACGCCAACGACGAGCTGTTCGCCGAGCGGGAGAACCTGATCAAGCCGGAGGCGCCCTCCTACTCGACGTACACCTTCGGGCACAAGGGCCAGGTCTACGACGGCTGGGAGACCCGCCGGCGCCGCGAGCCCGGCCACGACTTCGCCATCGTCCGGCTGGGTGTGCCGGGGATCGTGCGGGGGGTCGTCGTCGACACCGCCTTCTTCAAGGGCAACTACCCGCCCGCCGTGTCGGTCGAGGGCGCCGCGGTCGAGGGCCACCCCTCCCCGGCGGAGCTGCTGGACGCGGAGTGGGTCCCCCTGGTGCCCCGCTCGCCGGCCGCCGGCGACACGCGGAACGTCTTCGCGGTCGACCAGCCGCAGCGCTTCACCCACGTCCGCCTGTGCATGTACCCCGACGGCGGCGTGGCCCGGCTGCGGGTGCACGGCGAGGTGGTCCCCGACCCCCGGTTCCTGACCGACGGAGCCGTCGACCTGGCCGCCCTCGCCAACGGGGGCGTGGTCAGCGGCTGCAGCAACATGTTCTTCTCCTCGCCCACGAACCTCATCTCGCCCGGACTGGCGCGGCTGATGGGGGAGGGGTGGGAGACCGCCCGCCGCCGCGACGACGGCAACGACTGGGTGGAGTTCTCCCTCGCCGGGCCGGGCGTGGTGCGCCTGGCCGAGCTGGACACCAGCTGGTTCCTCGGCAACGCCCCCGGCTGGGCCTCCCTCCGCGGCACCCGCCGCCGGGGCGGTGCGGCGGCCGGCTCCGATGAGTGGACCGAGCTGCTGCCCCGGACCCGGCTGCAGCCCGACACCCGCCACCTGTTCCGCCTGCCCGACGTCGGCGAGGTCGACACCGTCCGGCTCGACGTCTTCCCCGACGGCGGGATGGCCCGGGTGCGGCTGCACGGCGCCCTCGGCGACCAGGGGCGGACCGAGCTGGGACTGCGCTGGTTCAACAGCCTGCCGGCCACCCAGGCCCGGCAGGTGCTGGCCCAGGAGTGCGGCCTGGACGGCGCGGCGGCCGACGAGGTGCTCGCCGGCCGGCCGGTCGCCGACCCGAGCGCGCTGCCCGGCGCCGTCCGCTCCCTGCTGACCGGCGGTGCCCGGTGAGCGGGTCGGTGGACCAGCTGCAGGCCGGCCTCGAGACCCTGGACGCGCTGCCCGCCGACCGGGCCGAGGAGCAGCTGGCCGCCTGCTGCGCGGCCCGCGCCTGGGTCGCCCGCATGGTCGCCGGCCGGCCCTACGCCGACGTCGACGACCTCCTGGCCGCCAGCGACCGGGCGATCGAGGACCTCGGACCCGACGACCTGGCCGAGGCGCTGGCCGCGCACCCCCGCATCGGCCAGCGGGCGGCCGGCACGTCCCCCGAGGCCACCTGGTCCCGGCAGGAGCAGTCCGGGATGGACGACGCCGACACCGAGGTCCGGGCCGCGTTGCGCGAGGGCAACCTCGCCTACGAGGAGCGCTTCGACCAGGTCTTCCTGATCCGCGCGGCCGGCCGGTCACCCGCGGAGATGCTCGCCGAGCTGCGCCGCCGACTGGGCAACGACCCCGAGGCCGAACGGCGCGAGGTCGCCGAGCAGCTGCGGCAGATCACCCGCCTGCGGCTGGAGAGGTCGCTGCAGCCGTGAGCTCCCTGTCCACGCACGTCCTCGACGCCGTCTCCGGGCAGCCCGCCGCAGGCCTGCGGGTGACCCTGGAGCGCCGTGCGGGGGAGGGCTGGCAGCCGCTCGGCACCGGCGTCACCGACGCCGACGGCCGGCTGCGCGACCTGGCCCCCGACGGACTCGACGCCGGTGTGCACCGCCTGACCTTCGCCACGGGCGACTGGTTCGCGGCGACCGGCCAGACCGGCTTCTACCCCGAGGTGACGGTGGCCTTCACCGTCACCGAGGACCGGCACCACCACGTCCCCCTGCTGCTCAGCCCGTACGCCTACTCCACCTACCGAGGTTCCTAGAACAGGAGTGATCCCCATGGCAGTCGTGCTCGGCCACAACCAGTACGGCAAGGCGGAGAACCGGGTCGTCCGGGTCTTCCGCGACAGCGACCCCCACGAGATCGTCGACTACAACGTCAGCGTCGCGCTGTGGGGCGGCCAGGAGGCGCCGCACCTGACCGGCGACAACGCGCCGGTGCTGCCGACGGACACGCAGAAGAACACCGTCTACGCCTTCGCCAAGGAGGACGACGTCGTCGCGCAGCCGGAGTCCTTCGGCATCCGGCTGGCCCGCCACTTCGTCGACGAGACCGAGCCGATCACCCACGCGCGGGTCCGCATCGAGATGTACCCGTGGACCCGGCTGGGCAACCCGCACGCCTTCACCCGCGACGGCCGCTTCGTCCGCACGGCGACGGTGACCTACGACGGCTCCACCACCTGGGTGGTCTCCGGGGTCGAGGACCTGTGGATCCTCAAGACCACCGACTCGGAGTTCGCGGACTTCCTGGAGGACCGGTTCACGACGCTGGCGCCCACGCACGACCGCCTCATGGCGACCTCGCTGCGCGCCCAGTGGTGGCACACCAGCGAGGACGTCGACTGGGGCAAGTCCCACGACCGGGTCGTGCAGACGGTGCTGGAGACCTACGCCGACCACCACAGCCTGGCGCACCAGCAGACCCTCTTCGACTGCGGCGCAGCCGTGCTGGAGGAGCAGCCGGAGATCGCCGAGTTCCGCGTCACGGCCCCGAACAAGCACCACTTCGTCTACGACCTGGCCCGCTTCGGGATCGAGAACGCCGGCGAGGTCTTCCACGCCGACGACCGTCCCTACGGGCTCCAGGAGCTCACGGTCCGCCGCGACGACGCCCCGGCCCCCGGCCTGGCCTTCGACCCCGGTCAGGGCTGGTGACCGGACCCGACCGGCTGACCCGAGGAGGAGGACCGATGGCCCTGAGGATCAAGAAGCGGCGTACGGGTGCGGCCGGGACGGGCGGGCACCCGGTGGACGAGGTGCTGCCACCGGGGCCGATGGTGGCCTACGGCCTGCAGCACGTGCTGAGCATGTACGCGGGGGTGGTCGCGGTGCCGATCATCATCGGCACCGCGCTCGGGCTCTCCACCCAGCAGACCACCTACCTGATCAGCGCCGGCCTGTTCATGTCCGGCCTGGCCACGCTCCTGCAGACGCTCGGCGTCTGGCGGATCGGCGCCCGGCTGCCGATCGTGCAGGGGACGTCGTTCGCGGCCGTCTCCACCATGCTGGCCATCGGCGCACCGCTGGGCGGTGAGGCCGGGCTGCGCGCCATCTTCGGGGCGCTCATCGTCGCCGGCGCCATCGCGCTGCTGATCGCGCCGTTCTTCACCAGGCTGCTCCGGTTCTTCCCCCCGGTCGTGACCGGCACCGTCATCACGGTCATCGGGGTGTCGCTGCTGCCGGTGGCGATGCGGTGGGCGCTCGGGACGGCGAACACCCCCGGCTACGGCTCGATGCGCAACATCGGCCTGGCCGGGGCGACCCTGCTGATCATCGTGCTGATCTACCGCTTCCTGGGCGGCTTCTTCAACCGCGTGGCCATCCTCTGCGGGCTGGTGCTCGGGACGCTGGTGGCCATCCCGTTCGGCGCCACGGACTTCGGCCGACTCGGGGACGCCGCGCCCTTCCAGCTGACCGAGCCGTTCCACTTCGGCATGCCGACCTTCGCCGTCGGGGCGATCGTCTCGATGCTCGTCGTGATGCTGGTGATCATGACGGAGACGACGGCCGACATCCTGGCCATCGGTGAGGTGATCGACAAGCCGCTCACCCGCCGCGACGTCACCGGCGGGCTGCAGGCCGACATGCTCTCCACCACCGTCGCCGGCGTCTTCAACGGCTTCTCGGTCAGCGCGTTCGCCCAGAACGTCGGCCTGGTCGCCGTGACCGGGATCAAGAGCCGGTTCGTCGTCGCGGTCAGCGGCGTCATCCTCTTCCTGCTCGGCCTCTTCCCGGTCCTCGGCGCCGTCGTCGCGGTCGTGCCGCTGCCCGTCCTCGGGGGCGCGGGGCTGGTGCTGTTCGGCACGGTCGCCGCCAGCGGCATCCGCACGCTGAGCAAGGTGGAGTACGACGGCAACGCCAACCTGGTCATCGTCGCGGCCGCCCTGGCGATGGGCGTCATCCCGATCGCCCTCCCCGACTTCTACGAGCCCTTCCCGAGCTGGTTCCAGGTCATCTTCGACTCGGGCATCAGCGCCGCCGCGATCACCGCCATCCTGCTCAACCTGCTGTTCAACGTGCGGCGCGGGCAGCCCGACGAGGCGCCGATCTTCGCGGAGGCGCCGGCGATCGGCAGCACCTACGAGGGGGACGCCGAGGGCATCGTCGTCGAGCACACCGACACCGCCTCCCCGACCCCCACCCGGCCGACGCGCCGGGTCCCCGACGGCCACCACTGACCGGCACCGGCGACGACGGAGCGGGGCCCGCCGGAGCCCGTTCCGTCGTCGCCGGCCGCACACTCGACAGCCACCCGGCCGAGTCCGACACCCCAGGAGGACCGCGTGTACGAACGGCCCTACGAGCTGGTCGGCGCGGCCGACAGCCTGACCGCGCGCGTCCGCGCCCGAGGCAACGACGTGCTGCGCAACCCGATGCTCAACCGCGGCACGGCCTTCACCGAGGCCGAGCGCGAGGCGCTGGGCCTGGACGGCCTGCTGCCCAGCGCGGTGTCGTCGATGGACGGGCAGGTGCGCCGCACCGAGCAGCAGTACCGGGGGCAGCCCGACCCGCTCGCCAAGCACGTCTACCTGGCCAGCCTCCGGGACCGCAACGAGGTCCTGTTCTACCGGCTGCTCAGCGAGCACCTGGAGGAGATGCTGCCGATCGTCTACACCCCGACCATCGGCGACGTCATCGAGCGCTTCAGCCACGACTACAACCGCCCGCGCGGGGTCTTCCTGTCCATCGACGAACCGGACGGCATCGAGGGCGCGCTGCGCGCCTACGGCCTCGGGCCGGACGACTGCGACCTCATCGTCGCCACCGACTCCGAGGGGATCCTCGGCATCGGGGACCAGGGCGTCGGCGGCGTCCAGATCTCCATCGGCAAGCTGACCGTCTACACCGCCGCGGGGGGCATCCACCCCCGGCGGGTCATCCCCGTCGTGCTCGACGTCGGCACCGACAACCTCCGCCTGCTCGACGACCCGATGTACCTCGGCAACCGGCACCCCCGGGTGCGCGACCGGCGCTACGACGACTTCATCGACGCCTTCGTGACCGCGGCCACCACGCTGTTCCCGAACGCCCTGCTGCACTGGGAGGACTTCGGCGCGAGCAACGCCCGGCGGGTCCTCGAGCGGTACGCCCCGACCTGCTGCACCTTCAACGACGACATGCAGGGCACGGCGGCGGTCGTGCTCGCCGCGGTCTTCGCCGGCTTGCGGGCCACCGGCGCGCGGCTGCGCGACCAGCGGGTGGTCGTCTACGGCGCCGGGACCGCGGGGATCGGGATCGCCGACATGCTCCGCGACGCGATGGTGCGGGAGGGGTTGTCCCGCGAGGAGGCGACGCAGCGGTTCTGGGCGCTGGGCAGCCGCGGGCTCCTGACCGAGGAACGCGCCCCCGAGCTGCGGGACTTCCAGGTGCCGTACGCCCGTCCCGCCGGCGAGACGGCCGGCTGGGCCGCAGCGGACGGGGCCATCGGGCTCGCCGAGGTCGTGGCCCGGGCCCGGCCGACGATCCTGATCGGCACCTCCACCCAGCGGGGGGCCTTCAGCGAGCCGATCGTGCGCACGATGGCGGCCTCCGCCGAGCGACCGGTCATCCTGCCGCTGTCCAACCCCACCTCGCTGTGCGAGGCGCTGCCCGAGGACCTCCTGGCCTGGACCGACGGCCGCGCCCTGGTGGCGACCGGCAGCCCGTTCCCGCCGGTGCACCACGACGGCACGGAGCACGTCATCGCGCAGGCGAACAACGCCCTGGTGTTCCCCGGTCTGGGGCTGGGGGTCTCGGTGGTCCGGGCCCGGCGGGTCAGCACCGGCATGCTGACCGCGGCCGCCGCCGCGGTCGCGGAGCTGTCCGACGCGGGGACCCCCGGGTCGGCGCTGTTGCCACCGGTGGACGACTTGCGGTCGGTGTCCGCGGCGGTCGGCACCGCGGTGGCACAGGCCGCAGCGGCCGAGGGGCTGGCCCAGGTCGAGCTGCACGA